>DATFIL010000341.1:0-4187 GCA_035270145.1 Desulfobacter sp.
CCTGATCTGGTCTGCGGTCCAGATGCCGAACCGGGCCATCCGGTTAAGGACCTTGTCCCGGGCCTTGGCAGCTCTGTCTGGGTGGCGGTCAGTCCGGTATCTGGACGGAGCCTGAGGCAGTACCGCCATCAGAGCGGCTTCGGCCCGGGTCATCTCCTTTGCATCTTTGCCCAACCAGGTGTAGCAGGCCGCTCTGATCCCTTCGATATTGGCGCCAAACGGGGCATGGGTAAGATATAACCCGAGAATTTCATCTTTGGTTAAGTGGTATTCCAGCTGAAGTGCCCTAAACATCTGGCGCAATTTGACCCCCATGCGCGGGAAAAATCCTGAGGATGACGGGGGGCGCCCTTGTTTACTGATATCAAGAATCCGGGCGGTCTGCATGGTGAGCGTTGATCCGCCGGATACAATCCGGCCATGGCTTAAGTTTTGGAAAAACGCCCGGCAGATGGCCAATGGGTTGATGCCGGGATGATAATAGAACCACCGGTCTTCATAGGTTATAAGCGCTTGAAGGTATAAAGAGGAGACCTGGTCGAGCCTTGCCGGATACCGCCACACCCCGTTTTTATCGGCAAAGGCCCGCAAGGGGGCCTGGTGGCGGTCCACAATAACGGTGGATATGGGACGCCCCACGGTATCAAAGGGGAACAAATGGTCCAATGTAATAAAGCAGACACCACCTGCCAGCAAAATAAAGAGCAGAATTCCGCTAATTCTAAATTTTGATTTTATTAGTTCTGTAAACAAATCGGAATCGCTATCGGGATCGGAATCGGCATCTAATCTCCCTTTTTTCGATCCCGATTCCGAAAGGCCATCACTTGGTCAATTTTAAAATTGCCGGTGAATTTATACGGGTGTGGGTAACAGTTTTACCCACACCCCGGATATAAGGCCGGTACATATCTTCCACCAGGGACGGCGGCACCTTGAAAACACCGGGGCTGACCACCCGCACAGCGTAGAAAATCCGGCAGGTTTCATTGTATCCAAGATTCAGAGCAGCAATAAATCGGTCATCCCTGTATTCGGTGTGGGCGGTATTACATTCGTCATGCCATCGGGAAATGGTTTTTCCATCCACCTTTATATCATCAATGGGGAATGATCCCGACACATTGGGATCTTCCAGCTCAAATCCGGCAGGCAGCATGTCCACCACCAGGGCATGGGGCAGTTGCTGTTTTTGGGATTCAACCTTCAAGGCCACAATGAGCCGGTCTCCGGCGGTCAGCGTGGAAATATCCACAGGCGTTGCATTGGTGTCCAGAAACAGCCTGGATATACTGACACCATGGCTTTGGGGCGCCGGCAGGCTGTTGGGATATCCTGTGAGCACAAGATCCAGATAAAGATTGGACTTGCCGGTATTTTTCACGGTGAATCCCCCGGCAGCAGTACCTTTTGTGAATATCACCCGGCCCGGACCCTTTCCGGTGTGGGCGCCGGTCCGGTTCCCCACGGTCACATCGGCAGCCCATGCCCCGGCCGGATGGGTCAGTTTGGCTGCGCCTGCCATAACCAGGCTGTTGCGTTCCTGGGTGGAGAGCCATTGCCGCTCTTTAAGCGCGGCAGCGAGATCGTGGAGGAATACGCCCCGGAAGGCATAGTCTGCAAAATAGGTGGTGACATAATAGTAGGCCGCCGCAAGGTCCCGGACATTGGAGCCGTAGTCCCCACCATACACCCGTTCGTCATCCCGCCGGGTTTTGAGGGCCAGGTCAAAGGCTTCAAATGCCCTGGTACGGTCGCCGGCAAGCCCAAGGGCCGTGCCTGCATGGACCAGGCTCAAGGGGGTGGGATGGTTGGCTTTCACATAGGCATAGACATTCCTGGCATCCGCCAGTCCTAAAGAACTGACCCGGGCAAGGACAAAGGCGGCATAGGCCCGGGTAGCCGCCCTGAACATTTTGCCGTCGGTCCATCCCGGCGCGTGAATGGATTTGGGGCGGCGAACATATACGGCCAGGCGGGTAAGGCCATTTTTTACCGCACTTACAGGCACTTCATAACCGGCGTCCACAGCTTCGACCATCATATGGACGGCGTAGGCGCTCAGCCAGGCGTTTTCCGGGCTGTGGGAATTCCACAGGCCAAAGGCACCGGAGCTTTTCTGTTTTTCAAGCAGGCGCTGGATGCCGTGTTTTATTTTTTCATTGGTGGTTTTTGGGGTGTTTGCCTCAACCCCCAATTGTGCAAACTGATCAAAGGAGAGCAGTATATGGGGAAAAAAGCCTGATACGGTCTGCTCCAGGCAGCCGTAAGGATAGGCCCGCAATTCACTGACATGCTGGGCCAGGTTTACCGGCGGCTCTGAATCCAGACCGGCCAGTACGGTTACCGTATCCGGCACCAGGGTGTTCAGGGCGGCGGACGGCATGGCAAAGCGTTGTCCCGGTGTCAGGCGTTTCTGCCAGGTCCGGGTCTGGTGAGGGTAGGGCGACCGGGTTTCCAAAAACCAGGTTTTGGTCATTTCCGGTGATACGTCCGGACCCTGGATGCCTTTTATCCGGCAGGTGATGTGTGCCCGGCCCGTTGTGGTGCCTGCCGTAATCGGCAGTTTGACGCGTTTGCGTTTATGGGGGGACAGGGCAATGGTTTGTTCGGCCTGCCCTGTGAAAGCCACCGGCCCGAAAATGTCTGTTTCCAGGGTTATATTCTGGGTAATGTCTGTCAGGTTGTTCATTTCCAGCATGATAAATCCCTGGTCCCGGCAGGACAGAAAACGCGGCATGGTGCCCTGGACCACGATGGGCGAGGCCAGGATCATTTCCTTATCTCCGGAACCAAAGGTGCTGTCCGTATGGGCAATGGCCATGATCCGCACCTGTCCATTAAAGTCCGGAAGATCCAGATGGAATATGGCTTTCCCCAGGTCGTCGACATCAACGGTTTTCTGGTGGATGGTCAGGATCTGCACATCGGTTGCGGGCCGGTCGCCGCCCCGGGTCAGGGTTGCCATATCCCCACCGAATCGCATCCTTGCATAGCTGCCGTCTGCGGCTTCAATAAGTTTCTGGTAAATGTCATGGATTTCGGGGCTGAATTTCCGGGGTTGGAAAAAATAATCAAAGGGGTCCGGGGTTTTAAACCGGGTCAGGTTCAAAATGCCGCAGTCCACGGCAGCCAGGGTGACCATGGCATGCCTGACCGGCTTGCCGCGGGCATCGGTCAGGTTGACGGCCACATCCACCTGGCGGTTGGGTTCTGTTTTTTCCGGGGCCTGGATATCAACATTTATACGGCGGTCGGTGCGGTCAAGGGGCAGGTGGATCAGTCCCACGGACCGCTTGGGCAGCTTTGTGTTCCTGCGTTCTCCGGGCCGGATTACCAGTGCGGATACATACAGATCGTGGCGCGTCCAGTCCGGATCAATGGGTATGGAAATGTCCTTTCCCCGGGCAGGAATATCAATGGGCAGGGTTAAAAGATTATCTGCCCCATCCACAAATAAAAAGCCTTTTCCGCCCTGTGGCGCTTTGACCGTTATCCGGGCCGTGTCCCCGGCCCGGTAGCCTGGTTTGTCCAGGGTCAGATCCACCCGGTCCGGCCGGTTCATGTCTTTTGGGCCCTGGCCCCGAGGGCGCCAGCCGGCCCAGATACTTTTGGTACTTGTCAGGCCTGTGGCAGGATTTTTTATTTCAATACGGTATCCGCCCCATTCCACGGGGACAGTTACCTGGGCCTTGCCCTGGTCCGGAATATCAAGATCAAACCGGTCCACGGGATAGAACTGGCTGTTGAAGCCCCAGTGCCACGCGTCGTTTTTATATTCCCAGTAATATTCGCGGTGTTCCCGGATTACTGTGACCTTCAGATCCTTTGCCGCCTTAAGTTCGCCCTGGGTGTCGGCCAGGATTATTTCAAATTTTGCCGTGTCATTATTGGGTACCTGATCGGGATCATCTTTTGTGCCGGACATGTTTCTGATGCCCACAAGGGTCTGGGCCGGCCACACCTGCCAGGAGGCGTTTCTGACCACCGGGCGATTTCCGGAATCGTACAGGCTGACATTGGCGGTGACCCAGTGGGGGGAGGTCACTTCCTTCCATTGATTATCCACTTCAATAACGCCTTTTCCCGTGTCGTCCAGGCGGATGTCATCACTGGTGACGGTGGTGTTGACAAGGTCGGTGCCGGCACCGAATTCAAAACCGGGCAGGGTCTTTTTGAACAGATCC
>DATFIL010000342.1:0-3806 GCA_035270145.1 Desulfobacter sp.
GGTATTGTACTAATGCCGGTTCCAACATCGTCTGCACCTAAATCCATCGATACGGCAGGGACTGCAGTCAATACGGGGAGACCGATGTCTTCGCTTCCAGCCGCTTTACCGGATTCAAATTCACCGCCCGGGCCGGAAAAATCCTCCCAGAACAACACCTTTCAATCCTTTTCCCCGGTAAAAATTTTCCAAGGTTTGAATGCGCTTACCCAGACCCGGGAACCAATTCTGAATGATATCCTTATGGGACTTTCCTTGAAATCCGATGTTCGGAATGATCAATTTTTGCCCCAGATTATAAAGAATATGGGTTTAAGCTTTGAAAAAAAACTGGCAGCCGGTCTTGAAGATGGCCCGGATAAAAAAACGGTTGCGCATGTGATCAAACAGCTGGCAGGGCAGGACCTGAAAGCAGCCGCGTTGTCCCTTGCCGGCATGGAAAATGACCCGGGCAAGACCACTGTATTAAAACATATCTCAGATGCATTAGACAATTTTGCCCAGTTAAACGTCAAATCAGGGGACGGTGGACAAAGTCAGGATGGTGCACGATTTCTGCTGCCGTTTCCTGTCTGGCGGGAAGATGGCTTTGATTTCGGCCAGCTCATGGTGGACACGGGAAAGGCAGGCACAGCAAATACAGGAAAAAAAATGCTCAGTATTTCTTTTTTATTGAATATGACTACCCTTGGCACTTTACGGGCGGATTTTTCCATTCTGGATAAAACCATTGCCGGCCGATTCTTATTGGAGAATCAGGCCACCTGTGATTATCTGACCCCAAAGATTTCAGAGTTGAGACAGCGTCTGTCCGGAATCGGATATCAGGCCGGAAACATTGACTGCCGGGTAGCCCGACCGGAACAGATTGCCCCAACCAGTTTAATGCATTCCATGAAAGCGCCCGATGACATGCAGGGTCTGAATATTGTGGTTTAACCATGGCACCTAAAGACAAAAGAAAAAAAGCCGTTGCCTTGAAATATGACAGGATAGAGGACGCGGCACCGAAAGTAACGGCTAAGGGGCAGGGAAAAGTGGCTGAAAACATTATTGCCCTGGCCTTGGCCCATGGCGTGCCGGTAAAGGACGATCCTGACCTGATGGAGGTCCTGGCATCCCTTGACATCAGCCAGGAAATTCCGGCTGAAATATATGTGGCCGTGGCCGAACTGCTTGCTTTTGTTTATGGGGCCAATGCCGAAGGACTATAGCGCCTGTTAAAAAAAATCCTGATGTCGTCAGTATCCTTATTCTTCAAGCTTTTTACTGTCAATAAACCGGTTACATGTATGGCAGACCATTTTATAATCCCGGACCTGCCCCCGAAATAATTTGTAACCGCAAAACGGGCAAAAATAATCTTTAAACGCTTTTTGCACGGACTTCACCGGGTCTTTCCCCAGGTTGGACGGGTCTTGCGCGGACGCTGTTTGTAAAGTCTCTTTTCCAGCAGGGTACTCGGAAGAGAGATGCGTTAGATCAGGGTAATCGCCGTCGTTGATCATAAAGTTCCTTGTCAATGGATAGGATTTTTGATTTAGCGCCTGTTTAAAAATTAGAGGCTTGATTCTCATTCTCATGTGATTGCAGCCGGTTCCTCTATTTCTAAACAGGCTCTTATAATTAAACGGATCAAGATGCAAGGGAATTTTTTTTGAAACCAATCCAAAAACGGTGGGAAAAAATTTCTGGGTGCGTCAAATTCGGTGGTCTCAGATGTCGGTCTTTTGGCACATTCTTTTTAAAGTTCAGATCGTTTCCCTTTGATCATGAGCCTTAAAATATAAAGATTCTTTTGAAAAGAGTGTTGTTCAGCGTCTGGGCGTAATTAAAAAAAATATGGCACCCCAATTGCATAAAGTGTGGGCAAGGTAGCATTAAACCAATAAATGCTTTAGAAACATCGGCAAAGGAGTAAATTGCCCTATGATTCTTGAAATGACGCGGCCGACCCAGGGCGGGTTAAGGCAGGAACGAAAACTTGAAGCAGTCTCCAACAACCTGGCCAATGCCTCCACCATTGGGTTTAAAAAGGATGTCGTCAGTTTTGACAAGATGTTCAAGGCCCGGGTGGACCAGGATTTCACCCAGGGAGCTGTTGTAAAAACCGACAATCCCCTGGATGTGGCCTTAGGCCCCCAAGGTCTTTTCAAAGTGGAAACCCCGGACGGCATCAAATACACGCGGAACGGCAATTTTTCTTTGAGCAGTGAAGGCATTCTTGTGGATAAAAGCGGTAATCCTGTCATGGGTCAAGGTGGTGCCGTTTTCATTGATACTGTGGGCCCGAATACAAGTGTGAATATCGATGAATACGGGCAGATCTTTTTAAATAATGAAATTCTGGATACCCTTGATGTGGTCTCCTTTGAAAATATGGAAAAACTTGAAAAAACAGGAAATAATTTGTTTGTCTATGCCGGAGATACAGCAGATGAAATTACCCTTGAAAATGTCAGGGTTCAAGCCGGTTCCCTTGAACAGGCCAATGTTCAAGTCGTAGAGGAAATGGCGAAAATGATTGATTACCAGCGGATGTTTGAAACGTACACCAAGTCCATAAAAACATTTGATGAAATCGATTCAAAGGCAATAAATGAAGTAGGGCTGTTTACATAATTTTTGAAGGAGTAACTTTATGATACGGGCACTTTGGTCAGCAGCGACGGGAATGATGGCCCAGGATACGCAAATCGGCGTTACCGCCAATAACCTGGCAAACTCTTCCACCACCGGGTTTAAAAAATCCCGGGCAGCATTTGAGGATTTAATGTATATGACCCAACGGGTGGCAGGACAGACAACCCCCGGCGGCGGACAGGTACCAACGGGAATCCAGGTGGGCATGGGCGTGAATACGGCAGGTGTCCAAAAAATATTTACCCAGGGCGATTATCTCCAGACGGATAACCAACTGGATTTTGCCATCCAGGGCGAGGGATTTTTCAGGGTCCTGCACGGGGATGAGGATATGTATACCCGGGCCGGGGATTTTTCCCTGGACAGCGAGGGGTACATCACTTCCCAGGCTGGGGACCGTCTTCAGCCCGAGATTGCCATTGATCCGGAGGCCGTTACAATTACCCTGGACAATGACGGGACCCTGACCGTATTTGCTGACGATGATACCATTCTGGCCACAGAGCAGGTCCCTATAACGACGTTTGTAAATCCCGCCGGACTATATGCCGTGGGTGGCAACCTGTTCAGGGAAACCGAAGGTTCGGGCGCACCCCAGGAAAATACGCCGGGAGAAAACGGGGCCGGAACAGTGCTGAACTACTATATTGAAAGTTCCAACGTGGACGTTGTGGAGGAAATGATCAGTCTGATTTCAGGTCAGCGCACCTATGAGGCCAATTCAAAATCCATCACCACCGCCGATGATATGCTGGCAACGGCCGTCCAGTTAAAATCTTAAAAACTTGATCATCGAGGGAATGGATACCGTCATGAATACCTGCACAATTTTATATGAAACTAGAAACAAGAGACAAGCAACAAGAGGGCGAAGCGCCTGGGGCGCCCATTTTAGACTTATATTGTTAATGTTCTTAGTTTCATTGCTTGTTTTCAGTCTGCCGGTATTGGCCGCCACACCGGGAAAAATTCTTATTGAAGTTGCCCGGACAGCAGAAGTGACGAGTTCTGTCATATATTTAGGAGCGGTTGCAAATATAACCGCGCCTGATTTTTTCAAGGAAGAACTGACACGCATTGATCTTGGAAAATCCCCCCGGGCCGGACGGATGAAACAGCTTTCAGGCGCAAGAGTCACAGCGTCCATAAATGCCATGGGGCTT
>DATFIL010000343.1:0-3010 GCA_035270145.1 Desulfobacter sp.
TCCCTTTGACCTAAAGGATGAAGAAAAAAATGATCCTGCAGCAAGAAACAGAATCGTAAAAGCCGGCATGGACGCTGCCCTTGCATCTTCGCCGTCCCTTTTTATGACCAAAAAAGATGCTGCATTGATTAAAACAGGCAATCTTGAGGACGATTTTGACAAGCTTGGAGCGTGTGACTGGATTGTTGAAGTGGTTGTTGAAAATCTTAAGATCAAGCAGGATCTGTTCAAAAAAATTGAACAGGTTAAAAAACCCGGAGCCATTGTCAGCTCCAACACCTCGGGCATTCCCCTGAAGGATATGTCAGAAGGACTTTCCAGTGAGTTCAGGCAGCACTTCATGGGCACCCATTTTTTCAACCCGGTCAGGTACATGCACCTCCTGGAACTGATTCCCGGAGAGGAAACCCTTCCTGAAGTTCTGGATTTTATCGCCGGGTTTGGTGAAAAACACCTTGGAAAAGGCATTGTCTGGGCAAAGGATACCCCCAATTTTGTGGGCAACAGAATCGGGGTTCAAGGCATTGGAAAGGTCATGCAGGCCATGATTGAAGACGGGCTCACCATCCCTGAAGTTGACGCGATTTTCGGCCCGGCCCTGGGCCGTCCCAAAACAGCCATTTTCAAGACCACTGACCTTGTCGGTCTGGATACCATGGCCCATGTCTGCCAGAACTCCTATGATCTCTGCACCGATGACGAGCAGAGAAATGCCTTTGTCATCCCTGAGTTTATAAAACAGATGATTGACAAAAAACTCCTTGGCAACAAAACCAAAGCAGGGTTTTACAAAACCGATCTTACCCCTGAATGGAAAAAAGTCAGAAAGGTTATCAATCCGGCCACCCTTGAGTATGAAGACCTGGTAAGGCCGTCCTTTCCCTGCCTGGATGAAGCCAGAAAAAAGGAAACCCTGGCAGAAAAGATAAACTGTGTGGTCAACAGCGATGACAAAGGCGCAAAATTTGCCTGGAAAATTGTGGCCAACAGTTTTCAGTATGCTGCCAGCAGGGTCCCGGAAATCTCCGATACCATCGTTGAAATCGACAATGCCATGAAATGGGGCTATAATTTTGAAATGGGTCCCTTTGAAGTCTGGGATGCCGTGGGCGTACAAAACGCCGTGGACAGAATGGAAAAAGAAGGACTTGATGTTCCGGCCAATGTAAAAGCCATGCTGAAAGCTGGCAACCAGCACTTTTACAAACTTGAGAATGGTATCCAGTATTTTTACGATTTCAAATCCGCCGGCTACAAACCAGTGCCTGTCAGTGACACCATGGTTTCCCTGGCTGCAGCCAAGGGCAACAACAAAACCGTATTTGAAAACGGCTCTGCCAGCCTTGTGGATATTGGTGACGGTGTTTACTGTGTTGAGTTTCATACCAAAATGAACGCCATTAACGGTGAAATTGTTGATTCCATTGATCAGGCCCTGGATTATGTGGATGCCAACGGCGTGGGCATGGTTATTGGAAATCAGGCCGGCGGTATGCCCGGTGCATTTTCTGCAGGCGCTGATCTGGCCTATGTGTCCAAACTCTGCCACGACAAAAATTATGCTGAAATGGATGCCTTCCTGAAAAAAGCCCAGGACGGTATTCAGAGAACCAAATATGCTCCCTTCCCGGTTGTGGCCGCACCCTACGGCATGACCCTGGGCGGCGGGTGCGAGACCTGTCTGGGTGCGGACAAAATCGTGGCCCATGCTGAATTGTTCATGGGGCTTGTGGAAATCGGCGTGGGTCTGCTTCCGGCCGGCGGCGGCACAATGAATATCTGGAAAAAATTTGTAAATGCCCTTCCCGGAGGCGTTGCCAAGGACACAGATCTTGCAAAACTCTTTATCCCTGCATTCATGAACGTTGCCATGGCAAAGGTGTCCATGTCAGCCGCCCAGGCCGTTTCCAACGGATTTCTGGGTCTGGCCGACAGAATTGTATTCAACCGTGACAATCTCATTGGCGAAGCCAAAAAAGAAGTATTGAAAATGGTTGACGATGCCTATGCCCCCCCGGCAAAAAAACGTCTCAGGGTTATGGGAAATGCCGGTCAGGGCATGGTCAACGGAGAAATTTTTAATATGCGCTCGGGCAATTTCATGAGCGATCACGATGCATTCCTTGCAAAACGCATTGCCTACGTCATGAGCGGAGGAGATGTCAACAAAAACACTGAGATCCCCGAGGAGACAATCCTTAAACTTGAAAGAGAAGCGTTTGTTGATTTTACCAAGGAAGAAAAAACCATAGCAAGAATTGATCACATGCTTAAAACCGGCAAACCCCTGAGAAATTAAATTCAAGACAAATTATTAAGGAGGGCTCTCAAAATGAGAGATGCATATATCGTACAATCAGTTAGAACCCCTGGCTGCAAACAGAGAAGAGGTCATTTCAAGGAGACAAGGCCCGAGGAGCTCCTTTCATTTATACTGAAAAATGCCGTAGAAAAAACCCCCGGCATTGACTTTGATGATTTTGATGATGTCATGTGCGGATGTTCTTTTCCCGAGGCGGAACAGGGCCTGAATATCGGAAGAGTCTGCGCAAGAATGGCGGGTTTCCCGGAAAAGGTCTCCGGTGCAACCGTAAACAGATTTTGTTCCTCAGGACTTGAAGCCATTGCCCTGGCCTCTGCCCGCGTCCAGATGGGATGGTCTGAGGCGGTTGTTGGCGCAGGCGTTGAGTCCATGACCTTTGTTCCCATGGGCGGCAATATACCCAGACCCCATCCAGAATTTTCCGGATCATACCCTGAAATGTACACATCCATGGGGATTACCGCAGAAAATGTGGCCAACCGGTACAATATATCCAGACAGGACCAGGATGTATTTGCATCGGCCTCCCAGGCCAAGGCAGCCAGAGCAAGGGACAACGGTCTGTTCACAGAAATCATTCCAACCCCTGCCTATAAATACGTGCTCAAGGAAGATGGAAAGTATAAAAAAGAGCAGTTCATCGTGGATGCAGATGACGGCATCCGTGAGTCCACCCCGGAAAGTCTG
>DATFIL010000344.1:0-3011 GCA_035270145.1 Desulfobacter sp.
GATCAACGGTTTTGTGGGAAGTTCCGGCAGCCTCGTCATACCCCAATGGGTCGGCTTTCTGATCGGTTTTGCTGCTGCTGTTTTGGTATACATAAAAAAACCTGAAAAAGTGAAACCCGGATTGGTCAATTTCCTTGCTGCCGCCCGCGCCGGTACGGAAAACAGTCTTAAAATCGGCGCTACGGTTGGTGTCATCGGAATTATTATCGGTGTTTTAACCTTTTCCGGCCTGGTATTAACCTTTGCCGACATCATGATCGAGCTTGCCGGCGGTTCCCTGCTTTTGACCATCATGCTTGTAGCCTTGGCCTCCCTGGTATTAGGTATGGGCGTTCCCGTCACCGCCGCTTATTTGATCACTGCCGTTGTTGCCGTACCGGCCCTGACCCATCTAGGGGTTAATCAGATTGCTGCGCACATGATTGTTTACTGGCTGTCCCAGGATTCAAATATAACGCCGCCCGTCTGTATTGCCGCCTTTGCAGGTGCAACCATTGCCAAGGCAAATATGTGGCGCACAGCCCTGTCCGCTTTTAAATTTGCTAAATTTTTGTACCTGGGCCCCCTTCTTTTTGGATACGTGCCGGGATTTTCCCTTGACGGCACCCCCATGGATATTGTCAAGGCTTTTATTGTCATTACACTTGGTACCTGGGCATATTCCTGGTTTCTCAGCGGGATCTGGGTCAATCATTTAAAAAATATATTTAAAAAGAATTAAGTGTACGACTACAGCAAGATCATTGACCAATCCATTGGCTATCTTGTGGGCCGGTTATCCCGGGCGATCATAAAGCGGCTGTCAAAGAAATTCCAGGATGCCGGAATTGATGTCAGTTACGAGCAGTGGAGCATCCTTGTCCATCTTTACCGTCAGGACGGGCTGAGCCAGCAGGCCCTTGCCCGGACTGCCGTTAAAGATAAAGCCGCCGTTACCCGCCTTTTAAATGGGCTTGAGAAAAAAAATATTGTACTCAGGATTCCTGATCAAAATGATAAACGCAGTAACCTTATTTATCTTACAAACAAAGCCAAAGAATTAAAACCCCATCTTGTTGGTTTTGTAGAAGAGATGTTAGAAGAGGCAGAGCAGGGAATTGATCCGGATGAAATGACCCGCTGCAGGGCAACCATCAATAATATATTTGCCAATTTTGACCGCCTGAACAACCCTGTCCTACCTGAAAAATAGCGCTAAAAATAACCGTTAGGCCGCCATATTAACCCGGTATTTGCAGATGAACGCAGTTGTCATCTGGCGTTTTTTAGTCTATTCTTTCCCTCAAAAGTGGATTCCAACCGCGTCAACCGAAATAAATCTTAAAAGATAATTGGGGAACCTCAAATGAGTGACGGCCGGAAAAGAGCTTTAATCAAACCGGGACTAAACGTTTCTGTCATATTAAAAAAAGACCAGCGTTCAGGAAAACTGACTGAAGGCGTAGTGAAAAATATTTTGACAAAATCTTCTTCACATCCACATGGTATCAAGGTCAGATTAAAAAATGGTTTGGTCGGAAGGGTTTCGATAATTCACGACTAAATCTAATAGATGAAAATAATGATTTTCTAAAAGTAAGGTATTGAAAGAATTATAATTCTTAGTCATTTATGGGCAAGCGGAAAAATAAAAACAGATATCTGTTGAGTATCAGGGCCAGAATTCTTGTTTTTGCGGTATTGGTTACGGCCATACCGTCTCTATCCATGGGGCTTTTGCTCCAGAACATGCTGCAAACTACGCTCGAGGAAAAGGTTAAGCAAAAGTTTACCGACTCTGCTCAGATCCTGGAACAGGAAATTTCCCTATGGCTTAAAAAGCGGGTTTATGATCTGACTGTGTTCTCCAACGCGTCAATTGTATCGGAAGCGGTTACCGCTTATCTTAAAACGCCTGAAGAAACCACGGATGACAGTAAAAAACGGCACCCAAATATCAAAATACTTGAAACCTACCTCAGTGCCCTGCAGCATCAATTTAAAGATTATGTCCGCATTTTTGTTCTTTCCAGGACCGGTTCTGTTATCGTCACCTCTGAAAGCGGCGGTGGTGAGCGACCGTTTCCCTTTCCTGATGATTACATCGAACAGATTTCAGAAAAACAATGGTTCAAGGGAAACGCATATATTGATTCAAGGGATAAATCGCCCCTTATTCTGATCGGTGTTCCCCTCTTTTTAGATCAGCTTTATGAATATGAAACATTGCTGGCGATTGAAGTCAGACTCACCGGATTATTGCCTTTATTGGATCCGGTGAAATTTGGAGACGCTGGTGACTGGACCTATGAATCCCTTGTGGATATAAAAACAGGTCGGCAGTTTCTATACAGCAGGGGGGCTAAAAAAGTTCTCAATGAGATCTATCCGGCACTGTCGGATGACAATCAGACGCTTCGTGAATATACCAACGCCATGGGTGAACGTTTATTGGGGCTGGTGGTCCCGTTTCGAGAACTTGAATGGGGGCTTTTTATTGCGGAAAATTATGAAAAGGCTTTCTCCGGGCTGATCCATGCCCGCCGGCGGAATATTATTATTATCTGCTGTTTTGGTGTTCTTATGGGTATTGTGGCTTATCTGCTGACCCGGCAGATCATGGTGCCATTGTCGGCTTTGACTAGAGGGGCTGAAAGGGTGGCCGACGGTGATCTGGATGTCCAGCTTCCAGTACGCCGCAACGATGAAATTGGGTTTGCAACCACCGTTTTTAATGACATGGTCGCCAAACTGAAACTCAGCCAGACAAAACTGGAGCAGCTGGCGACAACTGATACCCTGACGGGTTTAAATAACAGAAAACGGGTGATGAGTATCCTGCGTGATCACTACGAGTATTACCGCCGGTATGAAACAGCGTTTTCCGTTTTAATGCTTGACGTGGATCACTTTAAGGTTGTTAATGATACATATGGGCACCAGGCCGGAGATACGGTATTAAAACAGGTGGCGGAACTCTTTAATGAAAATTTGCGTAATGTCGATTCTGCCGGCCGGTACGGCGGAGAGGA
>DATFIL010000345.1:0-2896 GCA_035270145.1 Desulfobacter sp.
AGAGATGAGCATGATCCGTAAAGTCCTTCTGGGCGGATTGGTCCTGGTGGTTGTGGCTGGGTTTATCACCATGTTTGTATGGGCCAATAAAACGCCCTATAAAGCCGCATATTCAGGCTTAAGCCAGGAAGATGCCGCTGCTGTGGTCGAAGTGCTTAAATCTGCCAATACCCCCTATCGCCTGACCGGTGACGGGACCACCATTCTGGTACCGGATACCATGGTGTATGATGTCCGGTTGACCATGGCCAAAGAAGGAATCCCCAAAGGGGCAGGGGTTGGATACGAGATTTTTGATAAAAGCGATTTCGGCACCACCGAGTTTGTTCAGAAAATCAATAAGAAGCGGGCGCTTCAGGGGGAACTGGCACGTACCATTGCTGCATTTGAGGCTGTTAAAAATGCCAAGGTCATGATTGTGCTGCCCAAGGAGTCGGTTTTTGTGGAGGAGACCAAACAGCCTTCGGCATCCATTCTGCTGGAACTGATCGCTGATCTCAAGAAAGATGAAGTGGCGGCCATTGCACATCTGGTGGCCTCTTCCGTCCAGGATTTAACCCCCAAACTGGTTACCGTTGTGGATACTGCCGGCCGGATTTTATTTGAAGGAAAATCCGAAGAAGAACAAGCCCGAATCGATGCAGAAAGTCTTGCAGATGCCCAGTATCAGCATAAGGTGCGGTTTGAAGAGAATCTGACACGCAGAATTCAGACCATGCTTGAGCGTATCGTCGGTGCGGATAAAGCCATTGTACGGGTTACCTCGGAAATGGATTTTTCCAAAAATAACATGAATGAAGAAATTTATGATCCGTTTGAGCGGGGCGGAGAATTCATACGCAGCCGGAAAAACAGAGCTGAAAAGGTTGTCCAGCTTGATGAACAGAACGGTATCCCTTCATCGGTCAACCCCATCACCGATGAAGACCAGAGCGGTGATGAAAACCGGGAACGGATCAATAAGCATGATGATACGGTCAATTACGAAATCAGCCGGCGGGTCAGGGAAACCCAGAAACCCATGGCCGAACTCACAAGGCTTTCAGTGGCAGCCGTGATTGATGGTAAATATGAACTTCAAACAGATGACAAGGGCAACACCAAACGGGTCTATATGCCCCGATCTGCCGAGGAAATGACGCAGTTTCAAAGTATTGTAAGCAGGGCCATGGGATATAATGAGGAGCGCAATGACCAGGTTTCCATGGAGTGCTTTCCCTTTGCTTCCATCGACGATATGCAGGGAACCGAGGAAAAACTTACAGGCTGGCGCATGGTCCAGAAGGAATACGGGCGTCTCATTGCCAATTTACTGCTGGTATTTGTATTGTTTCTGTTTATCATCCGGCCTATCATAAAAACTGTTCGGGACATCAAGGTTACGGTGGAACAGGAAGCGTTACCCTCACCGGAAGAACTTGCCCAGGTTGAGACGGAAGAGAAGGAACCTGCTTTTATTGAAATGGATGCCAATCAACAGCGTGATTTTTTTGAAACAATGACCGAAGATCAAAAAGAAGCGTTCATCCAAAAAATGACTGCAGCGGAGCGGATCACATACATGAACAACATGAGCGATCAGGAAAAAGCCCGGTATTATGCGGAAAAAGACCTGTTCAAGACCGTGAATATCATAAAGGGGTGGCTCGATGAAGTAAAGGAAGAAAAGGAGGCGTAATGCCATGTCAAATGCAATTGACCCGGAAAATCTAAACGGTTGTCAAAAGGCAGCCGTATTTCTCATGTACATGGGAGAAGAATATACAACCCAGGTATTTTCAAAAATGAAAGAAAAGGAAATTGGTGAAATTGCCTTTGAAATGTCCAAAGTCAATCAGATTACACCAGACATGCTCAAGGTGGTGTGCGCTGATTTCAATGTCACATATGAAGGAGAGTCCAGGATGATTGTTGAAGGGGACGCCTTTATTAAAAACGTGGTAACCAAAACACTGAAGGGCAAGGAAGCCAACAATATCCTGGAAGACCTGGAAAAGAAGAAACAGGACAAACCTTTTATATGGAGCCGGAATGTGAATACAAGCACTTTGTCGGCATATATTGAAGGCGAACATCCCCAGACCATAGCCATGATCCTGGCCCATATGCCTGCAGAAATTTCCTCGGAAATTATGATGAATCTGCCGGATGAACTCAAAGGCGATATTTCTCTGAGAATCGCACGGTTAGGCCAGATTTCCGAAGATGTTGTCCGGGATGTGGACAAGGCTTTGGAATATGAACTCAGCGGCGCACTCGGCCCCGGCGGTAAGGCAGGGGGCCTTGGCGTCCTGGTGGAGATCATCAATGGTGTCGATAAATTCACCGAAGATGCGGTGATGGAATATGTTGAGGAAGATGATGCGGAAATGGCCAATGAAATACGCAAACTCATGTTTGTATTTGAGGATTTGGGCAATGTGGATGATACTGCCATGAGGGAAATTCTCAAGAAGGTTGAAGGTCAGCAGCTCACCTACGCATTAAAAACCGCCACCGAAGATATGAAGTCCAAGGTTTTTTCCAACTTGTCCCAGCGAGCCGGTGAAATGCTTAAAGATGATCTGGATGCCATGGGTCCGGTCCGCCTGGCAGAGGTTGAAGAAGCCCAGCAAGCCGTGGTCAGGGCTGCCAAGGAGCTTGAAGCCGACGGCACCATAACCCTGGGTAAAGGAAAGGATGATGTCCTTGTCTGATCAAGAAGAACATAAAAATCGAAAGGCTTTCTCACAAGATGATGGATTCAAGGCCATTGATGTGGGCTCCCTTGATAATTTTGATGGAGAGGTATCACTTCAGCGGCCGGATGCTGAACCTGATTTTAACCGGTTTAAGCTTTTGTTTGATCCTTTGGAAGTTGAAAGGGAGGAAGGTGGGTTTGAGGCCGTTTATAAAG
>DATFIL010000346.1:0-3719 GCA_035270145.1 Desulfobacter sp.
CATCCTGGACCCATTCTTGAACATTGCCGTGCATGTCGTAAAGCCCCCATTTATTAGGCTTAAGAAGCTTGACCGGATGGGGTTTGAAATCCCCTGCCGGCGAAAAACCACCGGAATTAAAGCAGTACCAGGCATGATCAAGAAGCGCTGGTTCCGGTTTCTTGCAGGAAAAGGTGGTCACCTCCCCTGTGGCAAAGGCTGTTTGACTGCCGGCCCGACAGGCATATTCCCATTCCGCCTCCGTGGGTAAACGATATTTACGAGTGCCTTCTCTTTTGTTTAAAAACCGAATAAATTCAATGGCATCATACCAGGACACGGTATCCACAGGATAGTAACTACCCAGCTTAAAAGATGAGGGGTTCGGAGATACAAGGCGGTTCCATTGACCCTGGGTTACTTCGGTTTCTGACATGTAAAAGCTTTTGGAGATGATCACCCTGTGTTGTTTTTCGTCTCTCTGCCGTCCTTTTTCCGAGTCAGGGCTTCCCATAATAAAGGACCCTGCCGGAATCAGGACAAATTTCATTCCGATTTTATTGATAAAAGAGTTTTGGGCAAATGCATCCGAAACCATAGATCCATTAATTAATACGAAAATAAAAAGAAAAAACGGTATGGCGAACAAGGATTTCAAGCTCATAAGAAGTTCCTGATTTCTTGTCTGGTTTTGAATTATGTCAAGCGGATAATAATGTTGACATTAACACATTTAAAACCTAGGGTTCAAGATTATATCCATGCGTATGGAAATGGTATATTGACGCCAGGTTTAATTTTATATAGTCTGCCGTCAGTTTTTATCATTATCAATGAGTAAGCTCAGACAGCCTTTTGGTTTGTTACAGAATCCTCTCTGTCTTACATAGGAGAGGCTATATGACAGCAATCCCAGGGGATTCATGCCAGAATGCATTCAAAGATATTCTGAACGACCAGTTCCGGGAAGAAATTTATAACGGTTTTATCAATGATGCGGTTCTTCCCGTGTTAAAGGACGTTATGGCATATGCCCATGATATTGTTGACGCCCTTGAACGTTCGAATCAAAGCCCTGCTGTGGCATGCGGGCCAGGCTGCAGCTACTGCTGTCATTCCCAAATACATGTGCTGCCCATTGAAGCCTTGCTTATCTTGTCCTTTATTAATGAATATTTTACCGAAAAGCAGGTTCTGCTGCTCATGGACAGAATTGAGCAGCGACTTCAACGGACCCAAGGAAAATCTTTGGGCACCCTTTTTTCAGTCAAGGATGAACTGCCCTGTATCTTTCTGGAAAACGGGATGTGCAGCATCTATCAGGTCCGTCCTTTTATCTGCCGTGCATGGAACAGCATGGATTCATCACTTTGCAAAAAAATTTTTAATTCAGGAAGATTTGATGATGAAATTGAATCCTCGTCTGCCAGAAATTTTGTATTTGAATCCGCCAGATCGCTTTTTTCTGATTTTGGCAGGCAACTGAAACTGGAGACGGTTCCCTTTGAGATGACTCAGGTTGTCTTCAACTATCTGAAAACAACCGATCCATTGCCGTTGTGGCTTTCAGGACAAGATATTTTAAATGTAAATAATCCATTGGAACCTGCATCCTCACGGGTGGATTCATCTGATGATCATGGATCTTTTGAGGCAGATAGCACAGTACAGACGCGCCCGGTATCCCGGGAAAAGGAATACATCAATTATTTTTATGGTAAGTACAAAAGGCGCCTTGCCGGTTATGAATCTACCGGGAATGACTCACAGGTCCATTCGTTTATTTTTCAGAATATTTATGGAAAATCCATTGGTGCCATCGCTTTGAATGAGGGTGTTTCCCAAAATAGAACCGTGCACATACACCATCTAAGGGCCTTTGTTCTCCAAAACGGAAACGGTACACAGATGCTTTTGGAGTTGTGCCGGAAAGCCGATTGTTTTAATGTCCGGCTCAGTGCCAATCTCAGCCCCAATAAAACATTTTCGCACTGGGATTTCAAAGTGTTAACTAACTGGTATGAACGATTTGGTTTTAAAGGGGATGCGGGGGTATGCCGGATTCCCAGGCAGGGGTAACAGGACGTTAAAAATGATCACAGCAAAACCCGGGGAAAATAATTTTTTAAATCAGCAGATTCCAAGATTGAACAATCGTTTTTTATTGACTTTTTCCAGGGACGACACCTGTATGGAATATTTTCTTTGCAACAGGCATACAGGAAAACAGATTTCAAAAACGCTGATCGTTTCCCATGAAATTTTTTCAGGTAGTCTCTATGTTTCCAGATTCTATCCGGAATTGTACAGGCAAATAAACTGCAAATATTTGTCAGCGGCCTGCTTTTATCTCATGGTTCACCATGCCGCAAATGCCTTTCAACTGCTTGATACATGTCGGGTCAATCTGGAAACCGATAAGGCGGTTTTTTTACAATTTTACGCCAGGCTTCAGGACTTCAACTTTTATATCCGGTATGCCAGACCGGCTGATAAGGTGTGCTTGACAGGCAGTTACCAGCAAAATACGCTGTATATTGATCTGGATGAAATTATACAACCGGACTAAAATTATTAAAATTATTGTTTGTGCTTGAAATCAGAGACTGAAATGCTATTAAAAGGCATTAAGGCATCTTCTTCCAGGAGCGACAAATGAAAAAAGAGACAAACCAGAAAAAAAATGAACCCGGGGTATCCGACCTTGGGCCGGGCACCTCATTACTGAAAAAAAATGAATTTACCATGATTATAATCGCTGCCCTGGTGGTTACAGCCGTGGTTTTCTTTTTTCTTTTCAGGGGATCATCTACACAAGAGAGCAGTGAACCGGACCCTGTTTTAACTAACGGGGAAGATCAAAGCGCCACGGGTTTTGAGGACCGCATCTCCGCCCTTGAGATCTCTTTGGCAAAAATAGCATCTTCTTCGGGCTTGAATGAAGATCAAGGTGCATCGCGGGCCGTGTCCAACCTTGATGAACGGATTACACGAATTGAAACAGCCGTAAATCTAAAGCTTGACACCTTGATTGAGCGTGTAGACAATCTTGAAGGCCGAATAAGAAAATTGGCTGTGGTTGCCTCGACACCTCCCCCAAAAACCATTGTCAACCCCGAACCTAAAGTGAAGACGCCGGCAGTTGCGGTCAAGAAAAAAGTTCAGGTGACAAAGAAAAAAGCTGTGAGCCCAAAAGCTGAGAAACCAAAAGAGGCCGGTCAGTTTCATACGGTTCAAAAGGGTGAAACCCTCTGGTCTATTTCCCAGAAATATAAAACCACTGTCGCAGCCATACGCAAATTGAATAACCTGGCGCCTGAGGATAAGATATATCCCGGGAGTAATTTATTGGTTAGATAGAAACGGATTTTGCAGCCTTGATAAAGGCTTTAACCTTTGAAATATCCTTAATCCCCTTTGCTTTTTCGACACCCGAGGATACATCTACGGCATGGGGATGTGTCCTTGCAACCGCATCTGCTACATTTTCCGGGTTAAGCCCGCCTGCCAGCATCAAACGCACCTTTTTGGCCATTTCAAGGGTCTGGTCGTAATCCCAGGTTTCTGCATTTCCCCCGGGAAGTATGCCTTTGCCGTATTCGGCCAGACAAAAATCCGCGGATTTGTATTTTTCCGTCTCACAAAGCTTAGGGGGCCTTGCTGCAAAAAAAGCTTTGGTTACCACAAGGTTTTGCGCTGATAAGCGGTCTGCAAGTTCAGGTGTCTCTGCGCCGTGCAGC
>DATFIL010000347.1:0-17243 GCA_035270145.1 Desulfobacter sp.
AGTACAATAAAGGCGTTAGGCCAGAACCGTTTCACCGCCTTTGCCGTGTCCAGGGCCTGTTCCCAATAGGGGGTAAACAAGGCGGATATGCCCACTAAAAATGGTTTTTCCTGCCTGGTCAAATTTGCAATATGCTCAAAACTGTAGCCAAAATGTCTGTAATGGTGGAACAAAGAAAAAAACGTAAGATCGGTTCTTCCGTAATGGGGAACCAGGTGACAAAACTCTTCCGGATATTCAATGACCGTTGATTTATCCCTGGCAAGCGCATCAATAATGATAGAGGAAAATCCGGCCTGCTCTATCTCTTTGGCAATACAGGCAAGCCCATAGGGAATGGTACGCTTTTTTGTCAGATAAAATTCCCGGATAGGCGGGGCAATTAAGACAATATCCGTCATGAATTGTGCGCCTATCTTATTTTGGGGAACAGGACAATTTTATAATCAATCATCTGTCCTTGGGGTAACCGGCCCAGGGCTTGGGTGGTGCTCATATGCGGGGGTCCTAATTTTTCAGGCTGTGAATGGGTGCAGGAATATGACCACCGTATTCCACAAAAATATCTTCAAGGTCAAGGTGGGGAATATTCATGATACTGGCCTTGCCCAAAAGCCCGCCGAAATTGACACTGTCCCCTGCTTTTTTACCGGGCACCGGGATAATGCGCGTGGCCGTGGTTTTCGCATTGATCATGCCGATTGCCATTTCATCGGCAATGATGCCGGCTAACACCTGCTCTGTAATATTTCCGGGCACCGCTACCATATCAAGTCCCACGGAACATACACAGGTCATGGCTTCCAGTTTTTCCATGGTGAGAAATCCTTTCTGCGCGGCCTCAGCAATTTTAAGGTCTTCACTGACAGGAATAAAGGCACCGGACAGGCCGCCCACATGGGAAGAGGCAAAGGCCCCACCTTTTTTCACTGCATCATTGAGCATGGCAAGTGCTGCGGTGGAACCGGGCACACCAATATGGGAAAGGCCCAGGGCCTGGAAGATTTCGCCCACACTGTCACCCACCGTGGGGGTCGGGGCAAGGGAAAGATCCACCACGCCAAACCGGATTTTAAGGATATCTGCCACCTCCCTGCCAATGAGTTCTCCCACCCGGGTGACCTTGCAGGCAGTACGTTTGATAATTTCGGCAATGCGGCCAAGCGGCAAGCGCTGCTGGGCCAGGTTTCTTTCAATGGCGCGTTTGACCACGCCAGGTCCGGAGACCCCGACATTGATCACGGCATCTGCCTGGCCTACCCCAAGATAGGCGCCTGCCATAAAAGGCATGTCCTGGGGAATATTTGAAAAAACACACAGCTTGGCACAGGCCAGGCCGTCTGCATCAGCCGTAAGCGCAGCTGCCTTTTTAATGGCCCTGGACATGGTAAGCACGGCATCCATATTAATACCGGCCTTGGTGGTCGCCACATTTACCGATGCGCAAAGCCGCTGGGTGCTGGCCAGCGCTTCCGGGATAGCGTCAATCAACGCCTGGTCCCCTTTGGCAATGCCTCTTTCCACCAGGGCTGAAAAACCGCCGATGAAATCAATATTTACGATTTTGGCAATGTCATTGAGTTCATGGGCAATCTCCACCATCTGCTCAGATGAAAAAGATGCGCCCACCAGGGCAATGGGAGAGATGGAAATACGCTTATTGACCACCTTTATGCCGTACTTTTCACCCACCTGGTCACAGGTTTCCACCAGCGTGGCTGCGTGGCCGATGATTTTTTTGCGTATATTTTTTTTGAATACATTCAGGTCATGGGAAATACAGTCAAACAGGTTTATCCCTAAGGTAACTGCCCGCACATCCAGGTTTTCATTTTTTACCATCTCTATGGTGGAGATAATTTCCTGATCTTCAAACACCTTGAAAATTTCCTTATATTTTGTTGGTTACGTCAAAAATATTTTTGTGCTGGATACGGATGTCCAGGTTCAGTTCTTTTGCTTTTTCTTTAAGTGCGGCAAACATGGCAGGGGCATCAATCTCTTTTGTTATCAGAACCTGGTAGGACATGACATTATCATTGGGGTTGGAGCCACCCATGAATACAGCTTTCAGGTTGACGATATTGGCACCAAAACTTGAGATAATGGAAGATAGTTTTGCCACAAGGCCTTTCTGGTTAGGGCCGGAGGTGGTGATCAGAAAGATTTCCTTTTCCGCCACAGGTGCCTGGGTCTCTTCCTCAAGGGATCTGACATGGATGGTCAGTTCATGGTCTTTTTCTTTTAAGGATAGCTCCTGTCGAATGGTTTCACAGGATAGGCTTTTGGGGACCTGGGTTATAAAGAAACCGGCAAACTGGTTTTGCAGGATCATCTGGTTGACGTTTTCAAGATTGCACCCCAGCTCATACAAATCTGAGGTGATACTTGCGATAATGCCCGGCCGGTCTTTGGCCAGGACGGATATTATCATTTTGTTCATATCATCTTGCCTTTTTCAGAAAGCCTGCGAAGCCCGTCTATGGTTTCCTTGTAGTCAGGCGTGTTAAAAATGGCAGATCCCGCTACAAAACAATGGGCACCGGCCCTTGTAACGGCTTCCATGGTATCATTATTAATGCCCCCGTCCACCTGGATAAGCGCATTGGCGCCTGCATCAGACAGCATTTTAGACAACGCGGTGATTTTATTTAAGCTTGAGTCAATAAACGTCTGGCCGCCGAAACCGGGATTGACACTCATGATCAGGACAAAATCCAGCAGATCAATGACATATTCAATGGACGACAAGGGTGTGGCCGGATTCAGGGCAACCCCGGCCTTTGGCCCCAAACTTTTTATCAACTGCAGACTTCGGTGCAGATGGGGGCATGCTTCGGCATGGACGCTGATGTAGTCGGCCCCGGCTTTGGCGAAATCCGGAATCCTGGCATCCGGGGTCTCAATCATCAGGTGGACGTCCAGCACCAGATCCGTAACTTGTTTGCAGGCCTGCACAACAATGGGGCCGTAGGAAATATTGGGCACAAACTGTCCATCCATAACATCAATGTGAATCCAGTCTGCACCGGCTTTTTCCACCGCTTTGACCTCTTCTCCCAAACGGGTGAAATCAGCAGATAGAATAGAAGGGGCGATCAGTGTCATAATTATAATTATCTCCTATTTATTTCTCCGCATCCTGGCCATGAAAAAGCCGTCCATGTCAAGATGGTCAGGAAAGGTTGTTTTATTAAATGTCTTAGACCCGGATTCACAGAAAAAAGGCAGATGCGTTTCAAACCCCGAAGGGTCCGGGGCAAAATCTTTTCTTTTGTCTAAGAACCGCTGAATTACCTGGGTTGTCTCTTCGGGTTCGCAGGAGCAGACCGCATAGACCAGTACACCGCCGGGTGCCACCACATTGGCGGACCCATTAAGGATTTTTTTCTGCAGGGCTGCCATGCGCATAATGTCCTTTGAGCTTCTTTTCCACCGGCTGTCCGGGTTTCGGGCAAGGACACCTAAACCTGTACATGGCGCATCCACAAGCACCCGGTCAAAATAGGATGAAAAATCATTGACCCCTGCCCGGGTCATGTCCACATGGGTGCTGTGAATAATATCAATATCCAGACGCCCGGCTTCGCTGTCTAAACGCTCGGCTTTGCTTTCGCCGGTATCATTGGCGGTAATGCTGCCTTTGTTTTCCATTTCAAGGGCCATGTGGCAGGTTTTGGTGCCCAGTCCTGCACAGGCATCCAGAATATTTTCCCAGGGTTTGGGGCCTAAAAGCGTTACGGCAAGCTGGGCCGCTTCATCCTGAACCTGGAACAGGCCGTCATTAAACCCGGGCAGATCCGGTATGGCAATGCCGGATGTCCGGATCTGAATGCCTAAAGGACTGAAGCGTGTCGTTTGGGCTTTAATCCCTGCGCATTCAAAATTTGCCGTCAGGTCTTCCCGGCTGATTTTGCGTGAATTGACCCTGAGGGTAAGCGGGGGCAACGCCATTAAAGCGCCGGCAAGTGCCAGTGTCTTTTCTTTTCCATATCTTGCAACCCAGCGTTTACCAAGCCAGGGTGGTATGGAAAAAGCAGCCGTAAGGTGCCCAACTAAATTTTTATGGGAACAGGGCAGGGCAATATCATTGTGTGACCTGGATATATTGCGCAAAACCGCATTAATGAACCCGGATGCCTTTTTACCGCAAATCGGTTTTGCAAGTTCAATACTGGTATTAATGGCTGCAAAATCCGGGACCCTGTCCAGGAAAACAATCTGAAACACCCCAATGCGCAATATGGTTTTTACCTTGGGATCAATGCGGTCAAAGGCAAGTTTAGAGCCGTGGCAAATCAATTGATCAATGCGTCCCCTGTGTCTGAATACCCCGAACACAATGGCATGGCAAAGCCCTTTATCTTTTTGACTCAAACGTTCAAGCTTTAGTGCCGCATCTTCAATGGCACGGTCAAGGGGCAAGGTGGGCTTTTGCCCTGCTTCAATCAGGGTAAAGGCGATGTAACGTGGATCCGTGGTCATGCTCATCCAAAACAAGCCGGCAGGTCAATTTTGTTTCCGCAAAGAAATGCGGCCGCATCAAGACGTTTTCCTGAGCTTCCCATCAGTTCAAGCACCTGGACAACACCATCTCCCGCAGCCACAAACAGGCCTTTATCGCTGCAGCTTATAACGGTGCCCGGCAGGGCGGACGTTTGCATCGGTGCGGATGAAACAACGGCTTTAAAAATTTTAAGACGTTTTCCGCAAAGTTCCGTAAAGGCTCCGGGCCAGGGGGTCATGGCATTGTTGTGGGCGCAGACAGACCTTGCACTGCCATTCCAGTTAATGCGGCCGTCTGACTTTTTAAGCATGGAGACATAGCTTGCTTTTGAATGATCCTGGGGAACGGGGATTATTTTCTTTTGTTCAATGCCGTGGATGGTTTTAATAATAAGGTCGGCACCCATCTGCGATAACCTGTCATGCAGCGTTGATGCGGTATCTTCAGGATAGACTGGTTTTTTTTCCATCAACAGAATATCCCCTGCATCCATTTTTTCCGCCATGACCATGGTGGTCACACCGGTCTGTTCATCCATATTTAAAACAGCCGCCTGGATGGGGGCTGCCCCCCGGTATTTCGGCAAAAGGGAGGCATGGATATTTATGGGATAGGTTTTGGGGATATCCAGCACCTGCCGTGAAAGGATCCGGCCAAAGGCAACCACGACAAAATAGTCCGGTTTCAGGCCGGCAATCCGCTCTATTCCTTCCGGGGTGTTTATTTTTTCAGGCTGGTAAACGTCAATGCCAAGGTCCAGTGCTGCCTGTTTGACTGCGGAAGGGCTGAGTTTTTTTCCCCGACCTTTGGGCCGGTCCGGCTGGGTCACTGCCAGTAAAACGTCAAACCCCGGCTCTTTTGCCAGGGTCTTTAACGCCGGGACAGAGAATTCCGGGGTTCCCATGAAAACGATGCGGATATTTTTCATTTTTTGTTTTTCAATTGTTTTAACCGTTTTTTCTTATACATCGCCCGTTTCAATGCAGAAATCCTGTCAATAAACAGAATACCGTCAAGGTGGTCAATTTCATGCTGCATGATAACGGACATAAGCCCTTGGGCATCAAATTCAACGGTTTCGCCGTCAATATTCATGGCCCGTACAGTGACACTTGCATGCCGCCTGACATCGGCCCTGTAGTCAACAACACTTAAGCATCCTTCTTGTTCAGAGATAAAGGTCTCTTTGGATTTGGATAGGATTTCAGGATTAATCAGTGCGGTAAATGTTTTGTCTTCAGGGTCTTTTTGTTCCTCTCCGGCATGGGGATCATAAACAATAACCCGGCGATTTATCCCGACCTGGGGGGCGGCAAGGCCGACGCCCGGTTCATGGAACATGGTCTCACCCATATTCTCAATCAATATTTTCAACTCGTCATCAATGGTTTCAACGGGTCCGGATGCCTTTTTTAATGAGGGTTCGGGAAACGTGACAATATCAAGAATAGCCATTTATTTTAAAATTTCCTTTGCCTTTTGAATGTCCTTCTTAATTTGGTCGGACAGCTGCGCAATATTTGAAAATTTAATTTCATCCCGGAGTCGTTTTACCATATTAACGCGTATCCGGGAGTCGTATATATCTTCTTTAAAGTCAAGGATATGAACTTCAATGGTAAACATCCCATCGCCAAAGGTCGGGGAATACCCAATATTGGCCACACCCTTGAAGTTGCCATGGATGGTTTCAACCGTTACCGCATAAACCCCGAACTTGGGACACAATTCATCATGGAGTTTTATATTGGCCGTGGGGCATCCAAGCTGACTGCCGCCGCGCTCGCGGCCCTTTATAACTTTTCCCCGGATCTGATAATATCGTCCAAGATAGTGCTTTGCCCGGTCCACATGGCCGTCCATGACAAGTTTTCTGATTTTTGTGCTGGAAATTCGCTCCGTGCCGGTTTCAACATCCTTTATCCAGTCAGGTACAATGGTCTCATACCCAAGTTCTTCACCCTTGGCTTTTAAAAGCTCAATATTGCCGGTTCTGTTTTTTCCAAAGGTATAATCAGGACCGATAACAATGGTTTTCATACCAATTTTTTTTACAAGAATATCTTCAATGAATTCCTGGGCTGATATCTGTGCAAAGGCTTTATCGAAGGGCAGGCAAAGCAGCACGTCTATGCCCGAGGATTCTATCAGTTCAATTTTCTGGTCCCGCCGGGTGATCAGAGGGGGGCTGGAAAGGCCCAGGGCTCTTAACGGATGCGGTTCAAATGTCATGGCTATGCAGGTACCGCCAATCTGGGCCCCCGTTTCAATCACCTGGTTCAACAGCGCCTGGTGACCTTTGTGCACACCGTCAAAATTACCAATGGTAATAACAGCGTTATTAAAGGGGGCCTTAATTTGATTTAAATCTTCAATTAATTCCATGTTGTCCTTTAAAATTAAAACAAAATACTATTGACAAACTAAACAAACACATATATATATCCCAACCATCGCTTTTACGCAATCTTTAAATGGGTTGCCAATAAAGCGGTTGAGAGTGTGCCGAAGTGGCGGAATTGGTAGACGCACTAGTTTCAGGGACTAGCGAGCGTACGCTTGTGGGAGTTCGAATCTCCCCTTCGGCACCACCTCAAACAGGCTGCTGATTTTTCAGCGGCTTTTTTTGTTTTTGGATCATCTCAATCTTACACTCGATCATCGAGTTACAGTCATATGACAGGTCTGCTCAACTATCTGAAGAGAGCATAAATTGTTGACACTTTTTAGCTGCTCTGATAATTTTTAACCTTGTAAAAATAATCAAATGCTTTAAAAATCAAACGCTTTAAAATCAGGACAAAATGAGGATTTTATGGTTCAAGATTATGATGATGATATTATTGAGTTGACCGAAGTGTTCACCGAAGAATCATCCCCCCAAGATCAGGACGTAATTGAACTGACCCAGGAAGCCCCTGATTCGGAAGCGTTGCTTTCCGAGGATGTTTCTTTGGCCCGAGAGGATGGTGAGAATGTCATGTCGTCACTGGACCGGGGCGACTTAGAAGCTGTCCTTGAAAAAGTTATAGAGAAAAAATTTTCCGGAATCATTGAAAAAATCCTTTTTGAAGTAATGGAAAAGGTGATAAATCGTGAAATAGAAGATATTAAAGCAGGGCTTAAAAAAGATCTTGATGATATCAGTTAGGTTTGAGAGCCTGTTTAAACGATTGACTTAATTTTTAAAAATTTTTATTAAGGTGTTGGGGATTGATTCAATCCCCTTTTTTCATTAAACAGCCTTGGGCTGCTGGGGCTTTTTTTTAAGCGCATGGCGGTTCACAACAAAACATGACACAGACCCCTGATTATAAGGGTCTGCCACATTAAAGGGTTTGAGGAGTTGAATTATGTGTTCGGATTCCCTGGACAAAGGATATTCACCAAAAGAGATTGAAGAGAAATGGTATTCATTCTGGCTTGAAAACGGTTTTTTCAAAGCTGAGGACAAAAGTGACAGAATTCCCTTTTCAATTGTGATTCCACCACCCAACGTCACTGGTGTGCTCCATATGGGTCATGCGCTGAACAACGTGATCCAGGATATCATGTGCAGATACAGACGGCTTTTGGGACAGAATGTTCTATGGATGCCGGGAACTGATCATGCCGGAATCGCCACCCAGAATGTGGTGGAACGCAAACTGGCCGCCGAAGGCAAAAACCGTGATCAGGTCGGCCGGGAAGCCTTTATTGAAGAAGTATGGAAGTGGCGGGAAAAATCAGGCGGTGCCATCATCAACCAGCTCAAGCGTCTTGGTGCATCCTGTGACTGGGACCGGGAACGCTTTACCATGGACGAGGGGCTTTCCGAAGCTGTCCGTAAGGTATTTGTCCGTCTGTACAAAGAGGGCCTGATCTATGAAGGACAGTATATCATTAACTGGTGTCCCAGATGCAAAACCGCACTTGCAGACCTTGAGGTTGAATACGAAGAGAAGGACGGTTACCTTTACTATATCCGCTACCCGTTCAAAGGCAGCCAGAAAAAAGGATTGACCGTTGCTACCACCCGGCCTGAAACCCTGTTTGGGGATATGGCTGTGGCAGTTAATCCCGAAGACGAGCGGTTTAAGGACCTTGGGGAAACAGAAGTTCAGCTGCCCCTGACAGACCGCTTGATTCCTATTATCCGGGATGAATATGTGGATACCCAGTTTGGTACCGGTGCCCTGAAAGTCACCCCGGCCCATGATCCCAATGATTTTCATCTGGGTGAAAAACACGACCTGAAAAAATTAAAGGTCATTGATGATGCAGGCGCAATGCTGGAAGGGGCAGGGCGTTTTGTAGGCCTTGACCGGTTTGAATGCCGCAGAAAAGCGGTTAAAGCGCTTGAAGAACTGGGATTGCTTGAGAAAAAAGAACCCTTGAAGCACAGTGTTGGTAATTGTTACCGCTGCCACACAGATGTTGAGCCTTCCATTTCCAAACAATGGTTTGTCAAGGTAGGGCCTTTGGCTGCAAAGGCGTCCCAGGCCGTACGGGACGGCAGAACCCGAATTGTTCCTGAGAACTGGTCAAAAACCTATTTTGATTGGATGGACAATATCAGGGACTGGTGCATATCCCGTCAGATCTGGTGGGGGCACCGGATTCCTGTATGGAAATGTCCGGAATGCAAGGAAGTCATTGTTGAAGAGACTGATCCTGATGCCTGCCCCAAATGCGGATCAAAAAATATTGTCCAGGAAACCGATGTTCTTGACACCTGGTTTTCTTCGGCGCTCTGGCCCTTTTCCACCATGGGCTGGCCTGAAAATACGGATCTTTTAAAAACCTTTTATCCCACCAATGTCCTGGTTACAGGCTTTGATATTTTGTTTTTCTGGGTTGCCAGAATGATGATGATGGGCATCCATTTCATGGATGATGAAATTCCGTTCAAGGATGTTTATATCCATGCCTTGGTCAGGGATGAACATGGCAAAAAAATGTCCAAGTCCAAGGGTAATGTTATTGATCCGCTCAAGGTGATTGACGAATACGGGGCAGATGCGTTCAGGTTCACGCTGGCTGCTTTTGCAGCCCAGGGCAGGGACGTTAAAATGTCCGAATCAAGGGTGGAAGGGTATAGAAATTTTGTTAACAAGCTGTGGAATGCTGCCAGGTTTACCTTGATGCACATTACGGAAAAAGACGCACTGACAGATAAACTTGATTTGACCCTGGCGGACCGTTGGATTTTGTCCAGGTGTGCTGAAACCTCTTTGGCCGTGAAGCAGGGAATTGAGGAATACCGGTTCAATGAAGCCGCTTCTGCGGTTTATCAGTTTGTGTGGCATGAGTTCTGCGACTGGTACCTTGAAGCGGCTAAACCCGCCCTGTATGAAAAGTTAGGGGCCGACCAGCGTAACGCTGCCCGTGGTGTTCTGGCAAAAGTACTCGAAGATATTATTATCATGCTGCATCCCTTCATGCCCTTTGTTACCGAAGAAATTTACAATATTCTTCCGGGCACAAGCGGCTCTGTAATGAAGGCAGCGTTTCCCTATAATGACGATGATTTCAAAAAGTTCAAAGATCCGTCCTGTGAAAAAGAGATGGAATTTATGTTCTCTTTGATTTCCGGTATCCGCAATATCAGATCCGAGATGAACATCCAGCCCTCCACCAGGGTTAAAGTGCTGGCCACCACGGCAGATAATGCAGAAAAACTGCTGATTGCCGAAAATAAATCTATCATTATCAATCTTGCAACCCTTGAGAACCTGTCTTTTTGTGATGCAGATAATCCGCCTGAATCCTCAGCCACCACAGTTTCAGGTGCCACCACCTGCTATGTCTGCCTTGAAGGTGTAATTGATTTTGACAAGGAAATCAGCCGTCTTGAAAAAGAGCTGGAGAAAAATACCAAAGAGTTGAACGGTATCCAGAAACGGCTGAATAATGACAGTTTCCTTGAAAAAGCCCCGGAAGATGTTATTGATAAGGTCAAGGCACAGCATGAAGAACTTAAAGAAAAGCAGGATAAGATTACGATGAACCTGGATCGGGTTAAAAATTTAAAAAAGATATAGCCAAAACGTATACCATGGATATGACAGAACAGATCATCCGGCTGGCACTTTTTGAAGATACCTGTCTTGGGGATGTGACCACGGAAAGTATTTTCCTTCATCCCCAGGAAAAAACCGCCATCATTGTTGCAAAACAGGACTTTATCCTGGCAGGAACCGATGTGGCCAAAAAGGTGTTCCATACTGTCGATGCTTCAATGGTATGCAAACCTCATTTTAATGATTCGGACACCATTCAAAAAGATGATGTGATCTTTACTATCATTGGTGATATCCGGTCTCTTTTGATTGCCGAACGTGTGGCGTTAAATTTTTTGCAGCGGCTTTCCGGTATTGCAACCCTGACACAAAAATTTGTCAGGACTCTGGATAATCCCAAAGTCAGGCTGGTGGATACAAGAAAAACAACGCCCGGCTGGCGAAAAATTGAAAAGGATGCTGTCAGGGCAGGGGGGGGCTTTAATCATAGATTTGCCCTTTATGACGGCATTCTGATCAAGGACAATCATATTACGGCCGCCGGTTCCATTGCCGCGGCCATTTCCCTTGTCCGGGCCAGGGCATCTCATCTGATGAAGGTGGAAGTGGAGGTCTCGGATATGGCCCAGGTGCAGCAGGCCCTTGATGCCCAGGCGGATGTGATCATGCTGGATAACATGGACATTGATGAAATGGCCAAAGCCGTGACGTTGATTGGAAAGCGGGCTGTGGTGGAAGCGTCGGGGAATGTCAGTTTGCAGACGTTAAACGCCATTGCCGGAACCGGTGTGGATGTTATTTCCTGCGGCGCGCTGACCCATCATGCGGTATCCGTTGACCTAAGCATGCGCATTACCGCAGATTAAGGGGCATTTATTTTTTTCCGAGCCCCTAAGAGGCTGAAGTTAGCCGGTTGCGACCGTTTTCTTTGGAACGGTACAAGGCCTTATCTGTACGTCTGATAAATGAGGTAAAATCTTCCCCATTGATAATCTGTGCCGCCCCGATGCTTACGGTCACCGATGTCTGTACATCTTTTTCCGGTGTGAATACCGCTTTTTGGACATTCTCCCTGATACGATTCCCCACCAGACAGGCTTCATTTAACTCTGTCTCCGGTAAAAGAACGGCAAATTCCTCACCACCATAGCGGTAGGCGGAGTCCATGCTGCGCAGGCAGGAGGAGATGATCATGCCCATGCTCATCAGCACTTTATCTCCTTCCAGATGCCCCCAGGTATCATTGTATTTTTTAAAAAAATCGAGATCCAGCATAAGAAGGGATAAATTTCGGGAATAGCGCTGGAAACGTTCAACTTCCTGCTTGATTTGATGAAAAAACTGCCGGGAATTGAACAGGCCTGTTAACCCGTCGGTTATGGCCAGCTGCTTCATCTCTTCTAGAAGCTTATCCCTTTCTTTTTTAAATGCTGCTTCTCTGAGCATGCGTTTGATTCTTAAGTCCAGTTCTTCAAAGCGAAACGGCTTGAAGATGAAATCACTGGCCCCGGCATTAATGGCCTCTTCGTAGGAATAATCAGCAGAATAGCCGGTCATGACCATGACATCAATAGCGTACTGCTCCCTGATTAATCGGGTTAGTTCAAGTCCGTCCATTCCCTGCATCATGATATCGGTTAAAACAATATCGGGCTGAAATGTTTTTAGAATGTCAACGGCCTGGAATGCATTTTCAGCACTTTTGACATCATAGGTCATTAGTGCTAAAAATTCTTCCACTGATTCCTTAATTGCTATATCATCATCAACAATGAGGACGGCATGCGCCATTAGCTTCTCCGATACAATAGAACGCCTTGAACAAGCGGCTTTTCTTGACACTGTAAAATACAATTGATAAATGTATAACCTTATTATGATAAATAGACCTTTTCTGTCAACGCTTAGTTTGGAGTCTCATTGAAATACGATCACCTTAATATTAGAAATTTTTCTATTATTGCGCATATTGACCATGGCAAATCCACTTTGTCTGACCGTCTGATCCAACTGTCCGGAATTATAGAGAATCGGGATATGAAAGAGCAGATCCTGGATTCCATGGATATTGAGCGGGAAAGGGGAATCACCATAAAATCCCAAACCGTCTCCCTTCCTTATACGGCCTCGGACGGCAGGGAGTTTCTACTGAATCTCATTGATACTCCGGGGCATGTGGATTTTTCCTATGAAGTGTCAAGGGCCCTTGCTTCCTGTGAAGGCGCTTTGATACTGACCGACGCATCCCAGGGGGTAGAGGCCCAGACCCTTGCCAACCTGTACCTGGCCATGGAACATGAACTTGAGATTATTCCGGTCATCAATAAAATTGACCTGCCTTCGGCTGAGATCGAATGGGTCAAAAGCCAGATAGATGAAGACCTAGGTCTTGACAGTGAACAGGCGCTTCTTGTGTCCGCAAAGACGGGAATTGGTGTTGATAAAATTTTTCAGACCATTATTGACAAAATACCCGCTCCCACTGTTGAAGATACCGGTGCATTCAAGGCCCTGGTCTTTGACTCCCATTATGATACCTTCCGAGGTGTTGTCATTCATTTCAGAATTTTCGAGGGAAGTATCAAAAAAGGGGACCGGATACAGTTCATGTCCAATGATGCGATCTACAAGGTTGAAGAAGTGGGGCTGTTCCAGATCAAACGTAATCCTATGCCTACTCTTGAAGCCGGCCAGGTCGGATATTTTATTGCAGGGATAAAGCTTATATCCGATGTTAAAATCGGTGATACCGTGACCATGCCGGATAAAAGATGCGATAAAGCATTGGGCGATTTTAGAGAACCCACGTCCGTGGTATTTTCTTCCATGTATCCGGTGGCATCCGACGATTATGTGGAACTGACCGAGGCGTTGGAAAAACTAAAACTGAATGATGCGGCCCTGATTTATGAAAAGGATTCATCTGCCGCGCTGGGGTTCGGTTACCGCTGTGGGTTTCTGGGGCTTTTGCACCTTGAAGTGGTGCAAGAACGTCTTGAACGCGAATATGATATTTCATTGATTTTGACCTCACCTTCGGTGCAGTATGAAGTCACCTATGTGTCAGGGGAAGTGAAGATTATTGACAACCCCACCGAATACCCTGATCCCACAGAGATCCAATATGTCAGGGAACCCATTATCAAAGCCTCCATTATTGTGCCGGATAAATATATGGGCAATGTCATGCAGGTCTGCCACGAATTTCGCGGCGTCAGCACCAATTATCAGTATCTGACCTCAAACCGCATGGAAATGAAATTTATCCTGCCTCTGGCTGAGGTGGTTTATGAATTTTATGACCGCCTTAAAAGTGTGACCCAGGGCTATGGTTCCTTTGATTATGAAATTGCAGGCTACCAGGAAACAAATCTTGTAAAATTGGATTTTCTGATCAACGGTGAACGGGTTGACGCGCTTTCCATGCTGATTCACCGGGACAAGGCAGAGACCAAGGCAAGGGCGGCCTGCAAAAAACTGCGTGAAGAAATTCCAAAACAGCAGTTTAAAATACCCATCCAGGGTGCCATTGGCGGCAAGGTCATTGCGCGGGAAACCATTTCTGCTTATCGCAAAGATGTTACCGCCAAATGTTATGGCGGTGATATTTCAAGAAAACGCAAACTTTTGGAAAAACAGAGAAAAGGCAAAAAAAGAATGAAGATGGTGGGGTCAGTGGAAATCCCACAGTCGGCTTTCCTGTCAGTATTGAAATCTGATTAAACTTGGGACAGGATATGGGCAAATAATATACAACGCTTCCACAAACTTGCCTTTTCCATGGACTCATCTTCGCTATGGTCCTTTTATGTCCGCTTAGGGATGGGTCTTAAATAACTTGCCCATTTTTCTATATCCGGGAGCGCGGGCGGTCCCGCCCGCAGTAACGATGCAGGCGGGACGCCTGCGCTCCCAGGTTAAGTTATTTTGGTCTCATTCCTTAGTTGAAAAACTCGCACGAAGACACCAAGACACAGATATTTTTATTCGACTTTGTGATACTTTGTGTCTTTGAGGCTTTGTGCGAGAATAAAATTTAGTCACTTGATCCCGCATCATCTGTTTCCTTTTTTTGGTCCAGCGCCAGTTTATACTGAAAACTGTCCGCCAGGGCCTGCCATGAGGCTTCGATGATATCCTCGGAAACACCAATGGTTGAAAAGATATTGTCCGTATCCCGAGACTCGATCAATACCCTGACCCTGGAATCGGTGCCGTCGGATCCGTCAATGACACGGACCTTAAAATCCACCAGATGAAGGTCTCTGACGCTGGGATACATGGTCGCCAATGCCTTTCTCAGGGCATTATCAAGGGCAGATACCGGACCTTCGCCTTCGGCTGAGGTGATTTCGGTTTCATCCCCAACCCGAATTTTAATCATGGCATGGGAATAACAAGGTCGTTCTTTGTCCTTTTCCACCACCACCCTGAATGATTCCAGATCAAAATGGGACTGGTATTGCTCAGTGAGTTTTTCCATGAGCAGCTTAAGGGTCCCTTCTGCCGCATCAAACTCATACCCGTCGTTTTCCATTTCCTTGATGTTGTTGACAATTAACGATTTTTTAGATTCATCGTTGCCCAGATCAACCCCAAGTTCCTTGGCCTTATATGCGATGTTGCTCTTACCGGACTGCTCGGATACCAGAACCCGGCGGCGGTTGCCCACAAGTTCCGGGACCATGTGTTCATAGGCTTTGGGGTTTTTCATGATGGCGGATACATGGACCCCGCCTTTATGCGTAAATGCAGAGTGGCCCACAAAAGGTCTGGAGGCGATGGGCTGCATATTGGCTGTCTCAGATACAAATCTGGACAGATTCTGCAGTTTGGCCAGGTTCACTTCACTGATACAATCCCTGTGCATCTTAAGGGCCAGGATGGGGATAATCGCTGTGAGATCTGCATTGCCGCAGCGTTCCCCATATCCATTGATTGTGCCCTGCACCATGGTTGCACCGGCATGCACCGCATTGATGGTGTTGGCAACAGCCATGGCACAGTCGTTATGGGTATGCACGCCAAAAATGACATCATCATAATCCTTGAAATGGGCAATGGTTTCCCGGGTGATGGTGTCAATATCACAGGGAAGGGACCCGCCGTTGGTATCACAAAGCACCAGACAGCGGGTCCCTCCTTCCAATGCCGCTTCCAGTGTTTCCAACGCAAAATCGGCATTGGCTTTATATCCGTCGTAAAAATGTTCAGCATCATAGAGCACTTCACGGTCCCGGTCCTTGAGATAGGATATGCTTTGTGTAATCATGGCAAGGTTTTCTTCCCGGGTATTGTTCATGATGTCTGTGACATGCAGATCCCAGGATTTGCCGAAAATTGTAACCACTGGCGCACCTGAATCAATCAGGGCCTTGATGTTGCCGTCTTGCTCACAAGTTGAATTTTGTCTTCTTGTGGATCCGAATGCGCAGATTTTGGCTTGTTTGAACTGTTTGTCCCTGACCAGATCAAAAAAAGCCTGGGCCCCTGGATTGGAGCCGGGCCAGCCCCCTTCAATGTAATGGATCCCGGCATCATCCAGTCGCATGGCGATTTTAAGCTTATCCTCAGGGGAAAAAAAAATATTCTCCCCCTGCATCCCATCACGTAAGGTTGTGTCGTAAAGCAAGGCTTTTTTATTTGCTTTTATTGTATTCATTTTCCGATCTCCCTGCCCAGGGCAATGGTGCCGGTGGACGCGATCTCAACAATACCCATGGGCTTCATCAACTCAACAAACGCATTGATTTTACCCGAATCACCCGACACTTCCACAATAAAGTGTGAGCAGCCGACATCAACGATCCTGGATCTGAAAATATCAACGATACGCATAATTTCAGCCCGTTTGTCGGTTTTGGCATGGACCTTGACCAGGGCCAGCTCACGTTCCACATATGCTTTTTGCGTTAAATCATTCACCGTTATGACATTAATCAGTTTATGTAGCTGTTTTTTGATCTGTTCAATGATGTGCGCGTCGCAGAAAGTGACCATGGTGACCACGGAAACGTGGGGATCGGCTGTTTTTGCCACGCTTAAGGAATCAATGTTAAACCCGCGACCGGAGAAGAGTCCTGAAATCCGGGACAGCACCCCCGGTTCATTGTCCACAAGAATTGATAAAATATATCTGTTGGTTTCCATATCAATTATCCTTTTTAAACCAGAAGCATGTCAGTGATGGCCCCGCCTGCCGGAACCATGGGATAGACCGATTCTTCACGTTCAACAATAAATTCCATGATCACCGTACCCGGGGTATTTAAACCCGTTTCAAGGGTCTGGGTCACCTTGCCCGGATCATCACACCTGAAGCCCTTTGCCCCGTAAGCATCGGCAAGCTTCACAAAATCGGGCTGGGCTTCCATATTGGTGTCGGCATATACTTTATTGTAGAAAAGTTCCTGCCACTGACGCACCATGCCCAGATACCGGTTGTTTAAAATAACGATTTTTACATCCAGTCGTTCAGCGACAGCTGTCATAAGTTCCTGGGAATTCATCTGGATCGAGCCGTCGCCGGCCACACAGACAACTGTTTTGTCCGGTGCTGCTGCCTTGGCACCTATGGCTGCGGGAAGGCCAAAGCCCATAACACCAAGACCGCCGGATGTTATGAAATGGTTGGGGGCTTCAAAATGATAATACTGAGCCGTCCACATCTGGTTTTGGCCGACTTCTGTGGTAACAATGGCTTTGCCTTTGGTGATTTCATGCAGTTTTTTAAC
>DATFIL010000348.1:0-8460 GCA_035270145.1 Desulfobacter sp.
AGGCATTAAGCACCTGCAAGGCCGACTCTCGGATCATCTTCCGGGGGCCGGGATTGATGGCAGCTTCTCCCGGCGGAATCTCAAGGCCGGGCTTGGTGACCATGCCCACGCCTTTGCCGCGGGTGATCTGCACCGTGCCGGGATCATCCGTCAAGTCCACCACGGCACCGATCCTGGCCCGGTGGGTAATATCCGGGTCATCCCCGGCATCCTTGACCACCACGGCCCGGATCAGACCATGGTGTGGCAATACCGAATCAACACGCACCTCAAGCATCTGACCGTCGAGCAGATTGATGTTTACCGATCCGGGCACCTGCCTTGTAAACAGGTATACCAAGGCTGCTTTTACCGCAGCCGCGGCTGCCGTACCTGTGGTAAATCCCCGGCGTAAATTTTTCGTCTCTCTATCCGACAAACCAATACACCAGCCCCACAAAAACGATACTTGCCATCCTAAACCCTTGGCCCATCAATAACATGGCAAGTCCCATGCCCGGTGAAAAAATGCCCATGTACCGGGGTAACTGATGCCGGACAGCCCGGATGGGAAACGCAATGATATTACCTAAAAGCAGGGCAATCACGGTCTGTTTCACGGTGATGGTGCCGGCATCCATCAACGCGCCTGCCGCGGCAAATCCTGCCGTGAACTCCGAGGCAAAACTTAAGACCACCACGCTTAAAGACTGGGCCGGAACAAACTTCTGCACGGCAAACCGGGTCATAAAGGTTTCAACGGCATCAAAGGCACCTGCCGCTGTCAGCACGTAAACCACGGTGTAGACCGGCACCACAAAGGCCATCACCCGGGAAAACCGGGGAGGAAGCTTTTCCTTTAAAGACAGTATCAAAGATTTTTTCTTTTTTGAACCGCCCTGGGCATCCCCGGACTGGACATCGTCACCCACAACAGGCCCTATATTGGGGGATTGCACAAAAAAACGTCCGAACAGGACAAACAAAAAGGTACGCACACAGGTGGCTAGAAAGGTTAAAAGGAAATAGAGCAACCCTGCCGTGCGCGTTAAAGGGACCACAATAAAGAAAGTCATGGGCAGGTGCAGAAAAAAGGCCGGGAACTGATTGATGAAATTGGTCAAAAAAAGCTGACGCCGGGTGATCTGCTTCTCCTTGTAAAAATCCAGGAGCATGGCATTGGCCGACACCCCTGAAAAAAAAGCCGCCGTAAATGCCGCAGAACACCGGGTTCCTAAGTTGGCAAAACGAAATACCGGGGCGGCCAGGGCACCCAGTTTGCGGGTCCAGCCCGTGTCATCAATGGCCTGGGCCACCACAAGACCGATGCAGACAAAGGCCAGCATCCGGGAAAGGGGTAAAAGCAGGCGGCCGGGCAGCGTTGCCGCGGTAACACCCGCCACCCAGGCAAGACCCGCCGCAAGCACAATGCCTGTTATCAAAAGCCCGATCAAGAGCATCAGGCCATTATTCTTTTTTTTCTCAGGATTCAAAGCCATGCCCGCTTTTCTTGGATATGATCAGGGTCCAGTAATCGGGTTTTTTCTCCTGAAACACACGAACATTGCGGACAATCTGCTCACCTTCAAGCCCGCATTTGACAATGCCCACACTTTTTTCCGCCATGCCGGCCTCATCCAGGGCCGTTACAATGTCACCGGCATTTTTATACGCTTTAAGAAAAACCACATTGTCTGCACGGTCGCTGATTTCCCGGAACTTGTCCCCGCCCATGACACCGGATAAAAGGGTCAGGGACTCCTCGCCTTCCACCAGGGGCGTGTTGATGCGGGCCGCTGCCGCCTGGTAGGACGTGATGCCGGGAATGGAGCATATCTCAATGTGCGGAGCCAACGTCCGGATAGACCTGAGCAGATATCCGTAAGTGGAGTAGGTCATGCAATCCCCAAGAGTGATAAAAGCGGCATTTTTACCTTGCGCCAGCACCTTAATGACGGTTTCGGCATTATCCTGCCACACGGCTTCCATCGCCTGCCTGTCCCGGGTCATGGGAAAAGGAAGTATTTGAATAGGTACAGATGCCTTTAAATGGGGTTTGGCGATTTCAGCCGCCTGGCTGTGGGAATTTTTTGCAGAGGACGCAGCAAACACCATGTCCACCTGGCTCAAAATCCTAACGGCTTTCAAGGTGATGGCATCCGGATCGCCGGGGCCCACACCAATGCCGTACAAAACACCTGGGGTCATTTTATGTCCTCTCACCAGCAATCAGTGCCAACGCATTAATCACGCTTGCCGCCACATTGGAGCCGCCCTTGCGGCCCACATTTGAGATATAAGGCATGTTGGTTTGCATCAGGGCGGCCTTGGATTCCGCCGCATTGACAAACCCCACGGGAAGCCCCACAACAAGCGCCGGAGCAACCGCTTTGTTTTTTAGCATGTCCAGCAGATGAAGCAACGCCGTGGGCGCGTTACCCACCACATAAATACCGTTTTCCATCATGGGTGCGGCCTTTTCCACCGCCACACGGGCCCGGGTCACCCCCCTTTGCTTTGCCTGTTCCGCCACCTGGGGATCAGCCATGAGGCATTCACACCTGCCGCCGAACCCTGCTAAAAGATCTTTGCGGATACCGGTTTTGGCCATATTGGTGTCTGTGATCACGGTGCATCCGCTCCGGATGGCGTTGATCCCGGCCGCTACGGCATTGTTGGCGATTCTGACCATCTGCATATATTCAAAATCCGCTGTGGTATGAATCATGCGCCGCACAATTTTCCACTCATCCGGGGCAAAATTGTGGGGACCGGCCTCCGCGTCAATGATGGCAAAGCTTTTTGCTTCAATGTCATGGGGCTTCATTTACGCAAATATTTCCTTTCTTTCTGATATTGAAAACACGCCTGCACAAAATTTTGCGGCAGGTCCGGGTTGCTTTTAAAATGCAGGTGCAGGTAGCTGCCAAGGGTCCGCTTTACTTCAAACCCCGGCCCGGAACGGGTGCCGCCGGTCCGGTCACAGGCATTATACACGCTTTTTTCTCCATGGTCATCCAGACTGGAGTAATGAAACTCATGTCCCCGGGCCGTCACACCCGTTTGACCAAGGATCGTATCCCGGTTCAACGTAATTTCCCGGTATCCAAGGGCGCGCAACGTTTTGGACATGCGGCAGGTAAATCCAAAACATCCGGCCATATCGTGACATTGCCCGTCTAAATCTTCCAGGGTACGGCAAAGGGTCATGAACCCGCCGCACTCCGCATAAATAGGCATACCGTTTTTGCAGGCCAGGGAAACGGCCTGTTTGAATCCCGTATTTTGCGCCAGGGTTGCGGCATGCAGTTCCGGATATCCGCCACCCAGATAGAGGCCGTCTATGTCGTCCGGCAGACCCGGGTCCGAAAGCGGCGAAAAAGAAATAAGTTGTGCCCCGGCTTGTTCCAGCAGTTCTAAATTTTCAGGATAATAAAAACAAAAGGCTGCATCCCGGGCCACGGCGATACGCACAAACGCCGGTCGCTTTTCCGGGGGCGTCGGCGTATCTGTGTGAATCCCGGGCAATGAATCCAGCAACGCATCAAGATCCATGCGGCTTTCTACCAGATCGGCCAGGGCATCCTGCATCTGACCGTCAATCCCATGGTCGTCACTGGTGACAAGGCCCAAGTGCCGGGAAGGAATTTCAATGTCCGGATTCCGGCCCACCCCACCAAGGCATGGCATCTTTACATTGCCTTCCAGGGCCTGGGTCAGATAATCCAGATGGACGGGACTGCCGACCTTGTTGAACAGCACCCCTGCGAATTTAAGGTCCGGGTCAAAATTTTCAAATCCCTGAACCAGGGCCCCGGCACTGCGGGCCATACTCCGGGCATCCACCACCAGGAGCACGGGCAAATCCAGCCATTTGGCCAGCTGGGCCGTGGAACCGGCCTCGGTCCTGCCGTCATACCCGTCAAACAGGCCCATCACCCCTTCCACCACGGCAATGTCGGCCTGACCTGTGTTTTGCCGAAAAATTTCCAGGTTGATTTCTTTTTTCAACATCCAACCATCCAGGTTACGGCCGGCAACCCCTGTGATGGTGGTGTGGTGCCCCGGATCAATGAAATCCGGCCCCGCCTTAAAGGGGGCAACACGCAGGCCACGGCGTTTGAATGCTGCCATCAACCCCAGGGTGATGGTGGTCTTGCCGCACCCGGAATGAACGCCTGCAACCACAATCCCCTTCATTGCACACCGCCTTTTTCAAGCACCCCGGGATAAAGCATCTCTGCAATAGTGTGAATGCCTTTGAGCAAATCCATGGTGGGCCGGGATACGATCTTTTCGTCCACAATGAAAATCTGATTTTCCTTTACCGCCCGGATCACATCAAAACCGGGCTCATTTTTAATCATCTCGATTGTGGGCTGGTTCATGGCGCCTTTCTGGGCTAAAAAAACATCAATCCCATGGGCATGGGATAAAATCCGCTCCTTGCCGTAAAAGGCGATATTGGTACCTCTAACGGAGGGCGCGTCCTGGGCAAGATTTACACCACCCGCCGTTTCCAAAGCAAAGATAGCCATGGAACCGGGTGTAAAGGTTTTCATCCGGGAATGAATGGCCTCAAAATAGACCTTTTTTTTATCCGGGATCGCCCGGGTTACCGCTGAAATCCGGGCGATCTCATCCTTGAATGCGGTGACCATCTGCCGTGCCTGATCAATTCTGCCGGTCAGGGTGCCCAGGGCCAGCCAGTAGTCAAACATCTCCTCCACACTGCCGGGCTGAAGGGAAACAACAACAATGCCCGCTCTTTCCATCCCCGTTACCAGGGCGGCATAAGCCCTGTCGATCATGGGCCGGATCAAAACCAGGTCCGGCCGGGCAGCCATAAATTTTTCAAGCCCGTCATGGTAGGAAAATTTGGGTTTGTCCACCCACCTGTCCAGGGGAGAGATCCCGATGATTTCATCATCAAGCCCCAATGTTTTCAAATTCCGGGTATGGGCACCGTACAGGCTGATAATCCGGGTAAAGGGCGCATCAACCTGAATGTTGCGGCCACCGGCATCCGTAACACCATTATTGACATGACTTTGCACCGACACGGCCCGGAACAGAAACGCTATAATAATTATCGAATTAATGATCTTCATAAAATCGTCACCTGTTTGCAGTGAATAATTTCATCGAAATAAACTCTGGATGACACGTCAAACACCTCTTTAATCACTGATTCCGTGAACACCTCATCCACCGGCCCATGGGCTGCGACCCGCCCATTTTTTAAAAACAGCAGGGACCGGCAGAACCGGGCGGCCAGATTAAGATCCTGCATCACACTGATTACGGTCAGGCCGTTATTTTTAACCCTGTCCGCAGCCAGGGTCATCAGCGACAGGGTATGGCCAATGTCCAGATTGGAGGTGGCCTCATCCAGAATCAGGCAGGCGGCGTCCTGGGCCAGGGCCCTGGCAAAGACCACACGCTGGCGCTCCCCGCCGGATAATTCCGTGACATGGCGACATGAAAAAGCACTGATCCCCGTGGCAGCCATGGCCTGGTCCACCAGTTCCCGGTCTTTTGTTCCAGGCGCACTGAAGCGGCCCAGATGGGGATACCGGCCCATCATCACCACCTGGGCCACGGTAAAGGGAAAGTTCACCTGGAAATCCTGGGGCACCAGCGCACATTTCTTTGCCAGTTTACCGGCGTCGAAATCATCCAGACGCCTGCCGTCCAGCAGGATATTGCCGTTTTCGGGTTTCAGGTGTCCTGTGATCAAGTCAAGCAAGGTGGTTTTCCCACTGCCGTTAGGCCCGAGCACGCCATGAAAGCCCCCGGTCTCCATTTCCAGGCTGATCCCTGAAAAAATGGCCCGGGTTTCATAGGAAAAACAGACATCCTTTAATGTGTATCCCATAGGCCTTAAAATCGTTGTTTTCCGGAAAACTGCCGTTTAAACACATAACAGAAAAACGGCCCCCCGATCAATGCGGTGAGCACCCCAATGGGCACTTCCGAAGGCAGTACGGCCCGGGTAAAGGTGTCCGCACACAGCAGCAGCACCCCCCCTGCCGGAAGGGAAACCGGCATCAACCACTGATTGTCCGCCCCCACAATCCCGCGCATCATATGGGGCACCAAAAGCCCCACAAACCCGATGATGCCGGACACGGACACACACACGGCCGCCATGAGCGACGCAGCGACCAAAAGAATCAGACGGGATTTTTTCACATCCACGCCAAGGGACGCGGCAGCCCGGTCACCCAAGGCCATAAGATTCAAATCCCGGCCAAAACAGAGGCACACGGCAACGCCGATACTCACAAAGGCCAAGGCAAGCCCCACATCCATCCAGGTTTTGGCGACAAAACTGCCCATGAGCCAGAAAATGATCACGGAGACCCGTTCATCCGCCGCATATTTTAAGAAACTGATCCCGGCTGAAAGAATAGCGGCAACGATAATCCCCGAAAGAATCAGGTTGTTGGATGAATACCCGCCGGCAGTGCCGCCGGACAGGTAGAGCACCACGGCCAACGTAATAATGGCACCGGCAAAGGCGCACAGCCCCACACTTAACCCCTGGAAGTAACTCATGTTGAAAAAAAAGGCCACACAAGCCCCAAAGGCCGCACCGGCTGAAATACCAAGGGTATAGGGATCCGCCAGGGGATTTCTCAATATCCCCTGGAACACCACCCCGGAAACAGAGAGCCCGGCACCCACAATGGCGGCCGTCAAAATTCTGGGCAGGCGCACATCCCAGATAATGGCCGACGCCAGCGCATCCACAGGCCCCAGGCCCCAGAGCTTTTCCCAGATCACAGCCGGCACCTGAACAAAAGGCAGGCGTACCACGCCCATGGCTGCAGACAAAACAATAACCCCGCTCAGCAGCAAACCAAGACCAATCGCCACCCGGGCGGGGAATTTTTTATGCCTGTCAAAGTTAGAAATGGTCCATTGCCTTTGCCAGCTGACCTACCCAGATGTCGACAAATTCATCATACTCCGCCGTGCCTTTAAGCACAGTCCGGCAAGAGAATCCCACCTTGGTCAACTGGGACTTCCAGGAATCATCTTCGTCGCCGGCCATATCATTTTTGGCATGATCACCAGCCACCGACATAAAGGGCATTAACCAGACTTTTCCAGTCTTTCTTTCCTTAAGCCAGGCAATGACCTCCCCAAGTTCAGGATACCCTTCCACGGTGCCCATGATAATGTTGGGATCTTTTTGCTGAAGCTGCCAATTCATCCCAGAATAATAAATATTCCCCGGATGGTGGGTGCCATGCCCCATGAGTACAACCGCTTCGTTGGCCTTACGGGCCTTGGGCAACGTGGCAAAGATAGCGTCAACCGCTTTGGCAACCGTGTTCTGGGCCCCCAGCAGGGGAAATCCCAAAATGAGTCTGTCAAAACCACCGGGCATGGCTTTAAACGCATTCACGGTCATGGTCAGCTCATGGTACTCTTCCCCCGGAATGGTATGAAGGGACTGCACGGCCACATGGGTGTATTCTTCATCCATCATTTTGGATAGAGCCTGAGCCGGGGAAGGAATCATCTCGCCCTGTTTGGCCAATTTATGGCGGATGATATGGGAGGTATAGGCCCAGACCACATCAACCCCGGGAAACGCCTTTTTCACTTTGGCCTCAATATTTTCAAATGAGACCTTTGCAGAGGCCTCGCTAGTACCAAATGCCACCAGTAGAATGCCTTTTTTCATCTCCCTTGCTTCTTTGTGGGCATATGCATTTGCTGCACACAAAACCATGGCCAACACAACGGCTGCGGAAATCAACTTTCTCATATAACGTTCTCCTTAGGACTACATTAAAAACAAAAAACGACAGGAACGCTTTTGCCCATACATTCCTGCCACCATACTCCCCGAGGAGGCGATCCCGCATCGCATATAGAACAGCGCCAAAAACAAAACAGCCCTTCAAGCCTGTTATGACTTGAAGGGCTGCACCCAGTTTTCTTGGCCCTGTAATATTTATGTCTGCGCCGGCAATTCCCTTTGCATAACGCACATCATCAGCTCAGGCAGGTCTTCTGGCTCCCGGATCATCCAAAGACCTGCGCCTTCCCATACGCCTTAAAAAAACGAACAGTGGCAATATGCAGGTTTTGTCCCCGGTTACAGCGGCGGGACCGCTCCCGATTCTAACGGGATTCCCTGTTAGGCCCAAACGGGCGCCTCAACACAAACGCATAATTGCGCAATAAGATGCTCCTGTCAAGCGGACTTTTGGGAATGAAACGGCGCGGTCGGGTGAGCTTTTCCCCCTACCGGGCTTCCGGCCTCCGATTCAGACCACATACAAAAGCACTGCAAAATAGTGGGTAATATATGAAATATTCAGCCCTTGATAAGCCTGCAAAGAGTCGTAGGGCCTTACAACAACGAACGGTCTTTTCTCCATTGTAAGGTGGATCTCTATCCTTCTTTAGCAACTCTTGTACCTTCGATTTCATGAAACAACAAGAAATTCACAGCATTTA
>DATFIL010000349.1:0-2996 GCA_035270145.1 Desulfobacter sp.
CGGGCAAAATTCGGTAATTTTCAAATCCCTGATCGGCGATGCGGCTGATATACAGTTCATGTCATCCATGGGCGATACCGCAGCAACGGCCAACCTGCATATCACCCTGGACAATAAAACCTATTTTTTAGGATCCTATGCTGAACGTCAGTCCACCCTGACCGAATATACCCTGGATCAGGAAAAAATGGTGGAAGAGTTCATCAAAATACTGGCGCTTGCGGCGGCAGGCACATGTTCCCAGGTCTATGGCCCTATCAATGTGGTTACCGGCTTGCCTGTGGCGTACTTAAAACGGGATACCAAGCGGCTTAAACAGATTATTCAGGGTGATCACGAAATCATCTATCATCATCAGGACGCCCCCGATGAACACAGAAGACTTTCAATTGACAAAGTGCTCGTCATACCCCAGCCCATTGGCTCCATTTTTAACCGAATTTTTGACGATAACGGAAAAATCTGTGACAAAAATCTTGCGGCCTCCAAACTCGGGGTGGTGGATATTGGTTTTAAAACAACGGATTTTTCCATTTTTGACCATCTCCAGTACATTGAAAGGGGCTCGTCAACCATGGAGACAGGGGTGTCCAAATGCTTTTCCATAATCGCGGACAAGCTGCGCCAGGAAAGTGGCATCAATATTGAACCTTACAAAATTTTTAAGTTCCTTGAATCGGGCGTGATTAGAATCCGGGGCAAGGAGTACAATGTAAATAATCTTAAAAAACGCGTGTATACACATGCGGCCTCGACCATTGCTTCTGATTTGAACCGGTTGTGGAAAGATGACTGGGATATTGACACCATTATCGTATCCGGGGGTGGGTCTATCCCTTTGGCTGAATTTCTGATACCATCTGTTGAAGGCAATGTGATCCCCATTCCCAAGAGCATTGACGCCCGGTTCAATAATGTTCAGGGATATTATAAATTTGGCCATTACAAGTGGGGAAAAGACAAGACGATACCTTCCCGGCAGGCATCGGCCCCTGAAAAAGAGCCTTCTGCCCCGGAAGAGGCACCTGCTTCGGAAGAAACAAATAAAGCAAAGAAAGGATTTGCCTGGTTGAAAAGGCAAAACGCTTAGACACGAATGAACATTGATGCATTAACAAAAATTCTTTCCATGGTGGCCGACGGTGCACTGCCCGTTGGACAGGCGGCGGATCAATTAAAACATCTCTCGTTTGAAGATATCGGTTGCGCCCATGTGGATCACCACAGAGCCCTTCGCAAAGGATTTCCAGAGGTAATTTTCGGACAGGGCAAAACATCGGCACAAATTATTGCCATTCTTGAAAAACTGGAACAATCAGAGAATATCGTGCTGGTAACCCGTATTGATCAGCAAAAGGCCGGCGAGGTTCTTTCACGGTTTCCCGATGCGCAATATTTTGATAACGCCCACCTGTTAAAAATAGAGAAAAAGCCCCCTGCCATTACTGGCCGGGGTACGATCCTCATCGTCAGTGCAGGGACGTCGGATATTCCGGTAGCAATGGAAGCCTGTTTAACGGCAAAGGCCATGGGCAACGAGGTAAAAACACTTTTTGATGTCGGGGTTGCAGGCATACACAGACTATTCGCCTACCAGGCAGACCTTGAACGAGCATCTGTCATTATTGTTGCCGCAGGCATGGAAGGTGCCCTGCCCTCGGTGGTGGGCGGCCTTGTCAAATCGCCTGTCATTGCAGTTCCCACAAGCATTGGTTACGGCACAAGCTTCAACGGTATGACAGCCCTTTTGGGCATGCTTAATTCCTGCAGTTCAAATATTGCTGTGGTCAACATCGATAATGGATTCGGGGCAGGTTATATGGCCGCCACCATCAATCACGTGGGGGTTGAGTTTTAGGGCACTAGGTTATAAAATCTAATGAAATAGTAATCAAAAGTATCTAATTTACGATCCAAATAGACTTTTTTATTAAAATGCAAGCACCTTAAGTGGCTGAAACCCGCAGCCTCTATTCCTTATCTTTGTAAGTTTAAAGATTCAGGAACTTCTTTTAACTACTTGAACTTCTCTTGTCCCGTATGTCGGACATAAGTTCTGCTTATAGCTTAAGGTTTTACACACTCAGCTTTTTGAGTGCAACCGCCAACACCTTTTCAAAGAGCTGAATAATATGTTAGCACTTATATAGTAACTATTCAAATATTATTTTATAAGTAATAGGATTTATTGCATAAAAAACTACTTATGATTTTAATAAATTACTTATTGATATTTTTTAATACTTTTAAATCGACTATATTTGCCGGCGCATTTCCAGGGCCTCCTTATTTGACGGATCAATTCTCAAAATGCGGTTCAAATAGTCGTCGGCCAGGAGAATGCGTTTATTGTTGAGATGAATCTGGGCGATCTGAAATTTGGTCTTGATATCTCCACGTCTTTTGTTATCAACCGTGACAAAGCATTCCATTGCTTTTTCCTGATCACCGGTTTCAAGGTAAACGGTGCCGGCTTTATACAAAAGATCCAGATTGGAAGGATTCTCTTTGATTGCATCCGTAACGATCTCGGCCACAAACTCATATTCCTGGCTGTCCAGGCAGATATCGATGATTCGTTCCTGGAGCACCCTGTTGAACCGGCTTTTGGACAGGATACGCAAAAAAAGCGTTCTTGCCTCATTTCTAAATTCGTTAATCAGAAGTGTTTCACCTAGTTGAACAGCTAAATCAAAATACCTGGTGCTAAAAGAGAGAATCTCCATATAAACCTGGGCCGCCTGTTTAAAGGCGCGTTTATTAATATATAACTTGGCCAGATGGTTTCGTGAAATTGTATCCTGACGGTTTATAGCAACGGCCTTTTGAAGACATTTTTCAGCAATTTCCGCTTTCTTGGTCTGAAGGTATAAAAGCCCCAGCTTTCTTAAAATCCGTGATGCATTGGGTTTAAGACTCAAGGCTCTTCTGGTTTCATCTATGGCGCCTTCAATATTGCCGGCCTCTTCACACGCCCTTGCTTCAAGCAGATGAAG
>DATFIL010000350.1:0-2326 GCA_035270145.1 Desulfobacter sp.
CGGTTGTTTTATGCACATAGCCCAAAAGATTTTACATGCTTCAGGTCTGTAAAGCATAACCCTATATCTTTTCAAAGAACTTAAGGAATTATAGCAGAGAGAATGATATTGTGAAAGTGAAAATTTATTGCTCAAAATGAGAAATAAAAATTAAGTTTTAATAAGAAATGAACTATAGTTGAACACTCCCCCATATCCGTAGGGGGCGTATCCATAGGCCTGGCCCAGTTCGACGGTCTCTTCGGCAAAGGCGTTAATGTTTCCGATGGTCATAGCTTCACTGAGGCGTTCCCATCTGCCTGGTATCTTGTCCTTGAGCAGGGTCTTTTAATTGTTCCCATTCAAACCGGATGATGTTTCGCTGGGTTCGGTCAAATTCCACACCGATAAGATAGATTTCAGTAAAATTTTCACGAAACTTGTCTGCATAGCCTTTTTGTTGGATTTGCGCCAGAGCTGTTCCCGGGGTTTTGTCAATGTCCACTACTTTGAATTCAAAAATGTAAACCTTATTATCGTCCAGTTGGACTGTCATATCAATGCGGCCATGGTTGGTGGTATCCTCAGGAGTGACATTAAGGCCAAGGGCCGTAAAATAGCAGTAGAAGACCGAGGCATAGTACCCCTCATATTCGGAAAGCTTATTTTTCCGGTACCAGTCATGGGGGATAGAAGAAAAAAGAGCTTGAAAAATCGTTTTGAGCGCATCGAGATTTTTTTCCTGGAAAGCCTGGTAAATCTTAAGTTGCACTTTTTCTTTCATTGCCTTGTCATGGGAATACCGGCTTAAGATATAGTCCGATAAACTGGCTTTTACTTCCATGTTCGGATACCCAAGTGTGTAAAACGTTTTGCCTGCCACCCGTTGTTCATGTTGAATGGTGAGATAGCCTGTCTGGAAAAGGAGACTTTCCGGTTCAATAAAATCAACTTCAAAGGCGCCGATCAGGGCTTCAGATGCCTGGATATGTTCAATGCCGGGGATATAATATCTTCTTTTTTCTAGCAGATTGATCAGGAACCCCGGGGTTCCCGTCTCAAACCAATAATTGCGAAAGGTCCCGGTACGAAAATAATTGAGTATGCTGAAAGGATTATAAACCTTTTGGCCGAGCCAAGCATATCCATTATACCACCTGCGGATGTCTTCCAACGATTTATTGCCCAGATAATCTGAAAAAATTTGGGTCATCTCGGGTTCTGAATAACCGCAAATCGCGGAATACTCAGGCTCCAACGTGATGTCCATCAGATTGTTCAAGCCGGAAAACAGGCTCACCTTGGAAAACTTGGATACACCGGTCAGCAGTGCAAACTGGATGTCCGCATCACTGTCTTTGACAACGGAATAAAGATTTTTCAATCCTTCCCGGACCTCTTGGGCCCGGGCATGATCAGATATGTTGTCCAGGATGGGTTTGTCATATTCATCAATCAGAATAACCGTGCGCAAACCATATTTTTTTGCACTGTTCCGTATCAGTTCGCCAAAATACCCAGGGATATCATTGGGCTGCCGGCAGGTAATTCCCAGATTTGTCTCATTTCTGTAAAGAATATCCCTGATTCTGTGGTCAAGCTCTTCGCGACTCCTGATCACGCCGCCGCCAAAGGATATGTGGATGACCGGATAATGCTTTTTCCAGTCCCAGTGATCATAGAGCCAAAGGTTTGAAAATAGTTCTTTATTTCCTTCAAACGCCTCTTTCAGTGTGTCGATAAGAAGGGATTTTCCAAAACGCCTGGGGCGGGAGAGAAAGTAATATGTACCCATTTGATTAAGCTTATGGACAAACCGGGATTTATCCACATATGCATAACCTTCCTCAATAATTTTTCTTAAATTGCTTATGCCTATGGGTAATTTTTTCATGCTTGTATCTCCGGTGCATATTTGTTTATTTGCAATTAACATAGCATGGCTTTTATTCTTGCACAAAGGATCACAAAGTTGAACAAAATCTTTGTGTCTTGGCGTCTTTGTGTGAGTTTTCAATTAAAAAGATTCATATTTAGAATTAAGGAGAATCAACATGTTCAGATCTAAGATAATCGGTTTTTTTGTTCTTTTGTTGTTTATCCTTGCGTCCTGTGCGCCGGAACCGTCTTTCCTGAAAGAAACCGGCAGTCCGGCCGGTGTTCCTTTGGATCCGGATTTGCCTTTCAGTCAATATGTTCAGGAAAACATAAAAAATATTGAACATATCTTGAGTGACCTGCGGTTCGCCGATGGCGTCAGTCCCTATCTTGGCGGATATACGGCTGCCCAGGCAGCGCAGATGCGGGGGCCTTTTGAAATCCTCCCGGAAAACAGCAGCACAGGGCC
>DATFIL010000351.1:0-3053 GCA_035270145.1 Desulfobacter sp.
CACGCATCTGCTCATGGATGTGCGGGACCGATGAGTCCAAGCTGATCCAAAAGTTGCGTAACGGGGAGTCTGCAAGCTCATCAGCAATAACCTTTACCTTGTCTTTAAAGCCTGGTTTGTCATGATCGGCAAAAAAAAATCCGTTGGTGCCGGTGCGAATATAGGGAATACCGGCTTTTCCGGCGTGCCGGATCAGTTCAGGCAGATCCTTGCGCAACAGCATGGGTTCCCCGCCGGTAAAGGAGATGGCCTGGAATCCCTTTTCCCCTGCCGCATCAATGATCTCTTTGAGCTGATCATTGGTGAGCCGGGTTCTGTCAAATTTACTGGTTTTGCGCATACCGCATTGGGGGCAGGTGGCATTGCACCGATCCGTAATCTGGATAACAAGCTGGCCGGGCATCCGGCCTTTGAGCATCAGTGCAGCGGTTTTCAGTCCTGATTGTATATGGGCCATGATCATACCGCCTTGGAAAATTTTTCCATGGACACCGGCGTATCCATCTCTTTGTAGAATTCCCAGGACTGCATAAATGCATTTTCAAAGGAGCGATCTTCCATATATGCCTTGGCCCGATTGGACATTTGACTGCGTAACCCGGGATTGATCACAAGTTCCTGCATGGCCGATAAAAGGGCAGGACCATCATCGCTTTTAACAATAATACCGGTCTTACGATCCAACATATTTTCGCAGGGGCCGCCCAGGTCCGACACGATTACGGGCAGGCCCGAAGCCTGGGCTTCCAGGACCACATTGCCAAAGGTGTCTGTGGTGGAGGGGAATACAAAAAGATCTGCCGAGGCATACACCCGGCATAGGGGCTCGCCGGAAAGATAACCGGTAAAGGTTACGGGATAATCTTTGAGCATGCCTTTCATTTCATCGGCATAGGGACCGTCACCCACAACAATGAGATGCACCTTGTCACTGCTCGCACAAAGCGCTTTGAATGCATCCACCAGAAGCGGCAGGTTTTTTTCTTTGGATACCCGGCCCACATAAAGAAATTTTAACGCATCCCCATTGACCCTGAAATTGGAAGTCAGAATGTCGCAGCGTTTGGATGGATGAAATGTCTCCGTGTTGATGCCCCGGGGCATGATGCGAATTTTTTCGGCCTTGATGCCCCTTTCAGTGAGCTCGTCAAAGGAGTTTTGACTGGAAACATAAATCTGGTCCATCTGGTCATAATACCAGATCATGAATTTCCAGGTCAGACCTTCGATAAAATCATCTCCGGTCAAATACTGGGCATATTGGGGAAACTGGGTATGGTAGGTGGAGGTCAAGGGCAGTTTCAGAATTTTTGCAATGGCCAGGGCTGCCAGGCCAATGGGGCCTGGTGTAGCGGAGTGGATATGGGTAAATGCCTGGTGGTAACAATAATCCAGCATCTCCAAAAATGGTGGATAATACAGTTTTTGTTCCGTATATTCCGGGATCTCATAAACGCCCATGGGGGTGAAGTTTTTCACTCCGGACCCTGTTTTTCCTGCCTGGGCATCACAGGTAATGATGGTCAAGTGTTTATCGTTTTTTAATGCGGCCTGCACCTGTTGCTGAAGGCTCTGGGCCACACCGTTGACATCGTAGAAGGTGTCTGTGAAATGCCCGAGCTTCACCCTGGATTTAGGGACCTGCATCCCGTTTTTGTATCCGGTAAAGCGGTTAAGGACTGCTGTGTTCGTTTCATTGTCTTTGGCAAAGTGGGCAAAAGCCACAAAATAGGGCGCTAAAAGGGAGTAGAGCCCACCCATAGAACCAATGGTCTGGAATATGTTGAACAGGTTTGCCCCGGAGGCCTGGCCAAGCAGAAGATCGCCTGTGTGGGACAAGACCTTGTTGGAAAGCTGGTTGACAAAATCAAACCATAATTCTTCCCTGTGCTGTTCCTGTTTTCCCAGGGACGCGCCCAGGCGTATTTTGTTTGACTGGGCCCCGGCAATATTCAACAAGTCGGGATTTTCCGCAAACAGGCGCTCGGTCTCCTCTCTGATCAGATCTTTCATGGAAACGAATTTGGTATTTTCCCGACAATTTTTACGTTTGCTCAAAAAAGTGTAAAACCGCGATATAAATCCGTTTTCCACATTGGATACCGGCATCAGGGACTGGTCAAGAAATTTGAGCAGTTGGTCTTTGCCTGTGTGGCGCCCAAGGTTGAATCGGTTTCTGTAAAATTGGTAGGCAATGCTGTAAAGGTTGTGGGCCATGGTCTGGGGCGTGGACGGATCGGACACGGCCCGGGATTTGCCGTTGAGTATCCCGGCCATGAAACCGTCAAGATCCGTCGCATTATCAACGACTGTAAAGGTCCTGGCGATATTTAAGCCGGAGTGGTCATCGGATCCGCCGGTGAGATTTTTTTCCCATGGTCTATCGAACAGGGGCTGGTAATTATAGATATTGGACAGCCGTTCAATGTCCATGGGGGTGAGCTGCCCGAGCACCTGGGCAAGAATTTGATTTTGTTTGTCGTTTCTGGCACCGTTGAGTTCAAAGTTTTTGAACAGCAAAAGCATCTGTTCAAAATGGTTGATGGTCAGGCGGTCATTTACGGCGTAGAGGGGATGGGCAATGATATTGACGATGTTTTCACCATTAAGATAGGCTACCAGATCAAAGATATTTTTTCGAATTTTCCGGATCTCATTATGCTGGGCTTCGGTGATATTCTGGGCCAGCACATGCACCTTGCAACCATCTTCGGGGAAATAGGAGGTGATCTCCTCGGAGATATAGGTATCCGGCAGATGGGCAATTTCAAGGGCACCTTGGATGGTGTTGTGGTCGGATATGGTCACAAGGGACATACCCTTTGCCTTGGCTGTGTTATATACAAGAATGGGTTCCGTGAAGCTTTCAGGACAGCTGATTTTCTGAAGAACCCACTGGGAAGGTCGCTTGGAAAATTTGGAGTGCACATGAAGGTCTATTTTAATCATTTCCTATCCTTATTAATAATACAATGAACGTCTTTATTAATCGCGCAATTTACACAAATTGTGTTACATCCTTGTGAAGGCAGGATTAGAAAAATGTGAAAAAT
>DATFIL010000352.1:0-2772 GCA_035270145.1 Desulfobacter sp.
TCCGTGTACATGCCGGGTCTGCGCTTGACCGGGTCAAGGCCTTTAAGCACCTCTATGGACCGGGCATCATAGCCTTGGTCTGCGGTGTTATTCTGTGTTTTGCCATCAAATAAGTTCATAAAAAGGTTCTGGTATGATATACAATATTGAAGATTGTAACGAAATTTAAAATTAAACTTAAATTATATACCAAATTTCAATTAAAATATAGCCGGCATCACATAAAAATTTTGGAATCACCTGAAATATGGGGATTGGTACAGCAGCATGGATGACTCTAATCCTGGATTTAATCATCATACCTTTAATGATTACTGGAAGACTCTTGATGAACAACAACGTAAAGAGCTGGTCCTCCAGGCACCACAATTGCCTGTCTATCTTGGGCTTCTGCCAATTTTAAGCAGTGTTTTTTCAACCCATTACCTTTTAAGGGAAGCGGGAAGGGAAAGTTTGCAATTGATAACTTTTGCTATCCGTAAGAATATTGAAACACCGCCGGAAAATAAATCGTTAAGACAGGCACAGGCCGACGCCTTTCAGGGGGCAGCGCTTATTTACCGCAAAATTTTTGCGCAAATGTCATTTTCAGACAAAAGTATCCTAATCCAGGCGTTGATGAATATTGGCAGTATCGGCGCTTTTTTTGCCTTTAAGGCCATTTACCTGGAACGGGTGTCGCAGGACGTGATAAAAAAATGTATCAACGATCTGGATGACCGGCTTCGTTTGATTTTTGCCGATCAGTATCTGCAGGCAGACCCTGCCATCCGTCTGCGTTTTGCAACCCTGTTTCGCTATGTACTTGCCGGCGTTAAGCATCGCGAGGCTGTGACCTGGTATTATGCCGACCTCTTTGACCGGGGGCGGGATGTTGATCCCTATTTGAATAACATTGATGCCTCGTTGCGAGACCCTGCTCTCATAGAAGATAATGAGTTGTTGTCCCTGGACCCTCAGGATAGGATTACCGGCCTTAAAGCCATGTCGATGATGCGATCAAGGCTGCCTTTACGGGTTTTTAAAAAAGCATTGACCCAGCAAACCGTAAAAAAGGTCAGGCTGGCTGTATACCTTCTGATTGAAAATTCATCCTTTGGACTTTACCCGGAATTATTCGAACCTGTGTTTCAGCGATTTCAAAATGCCAAGACCAGCGAGGCTGTCAGCGCTTTTAAAGCCCTTGTTGTGACCGGCAGACACCCTTTCCACAAGATCATGGACATGGTTCGGGACACCTATCCTTCCATAATTCCCATCATCCATATGGAAATTTCGGAGTTGTCCAGACTCTCATTTTTTGCGCTCCAGGACATCGCTCTGAACAAAGGAGCCTATCACGGTGAAAACTATGATGTTAATCTGGCATGTATTTTCGGCATGATCAAAAAACGTCCGGAACGGGTGGTCAGGATTTTAAAGGAAAACATAGAACTTTGCGGCTCGGACCGGATCAGGAAAGAAGTGGACCGGCTCATGGTAAAAACCCAGAGTCTGCTGCTCAAGGAACGCAAAAGCATTACCGCGCCTTTCAAGGATATCCAGATGGAAATGCCCGAGAAAAAATCCATGGTCGCCTTTTTCAAGTCCATACTCAAGGATTCGGTCCAAAAAAAACTGGATGATTTAAAGCAGCGGATCATTCCCCGGGATCTGAATGTTCAGAAAGCGGTTATCCGGGACCTGGATCTGTCCGGGATGGATTTGACCCAATCCATTCTTAATCTGACCCGTGCACAGATTGTTAATACGTTGCTGACCGGCATTCATGTGTCAGGCGGTGTATGCCGTAATACCCTGTTTTACAATGTGAATCTGGATGAGGCTGTGTTTGATCTGACCTGCTTTGATAATGCTGTTTTTGTCAATGTGTCTGCCAAAAATACAAAATTCAACCAGTGCAGTTTTCAAAACGCCTCTTTTTATAATTGTAATTTAAACGGGTCAGACATGAGTGATGCCCTGTTCATTAAGGCCGTCATCTCAAAATCCTCTTTTAATGAAACAAATTTAACCTGTGCCGTTTTTGCCCACGCGCGGTTATCCGGCATTTCCTTTGCCAAGGCCTGTCTTCACATGGCCGATTTCACCAATACCAGGGCCCGGTTTTGCCGGTTTGCATCACATTCAGCCATGGATATGCGCGTCCAGGATCTGAATTATAATGACAGGGAATACCAACTCAGCTTCAATGACTTGCCAAGGATTGATCCCCGGGTGGCCAATGAAATAAATATACTTATTTTTTGTGAGTTTATTCATTTTGGGCAGACAAAATTTCTTAAACAAAATAAATTAAGTCTTTTAGCGGCTTTTGATATTTTTAAACCGGAACAGGCGAACTTTTTTCAGCTTTTACCTTTACTGATCCATGAAAATATTGCAATGCCGGAAACCGCTAAAATCCTGTCATCAACGCCGTGTGGTGTGGCCGATTATCTGCCGTCAAGGGAGACTGAACGCATTGGCCGGCATTACCTGGGAAGTGCCGATGTTATTGTCCGGCGGCATTCGAATCCCTCCATTCTTGCGGTATATTCCATGGGAAGTATTGGGTCTGTTGCCCAAACTGCAGAGTCTGACATTGACTACTGGGTTTGTATAGATGAAAAACGGTTGAGTCGCCAGGCAACCGATCTTTTGCGCCAAAAACTTGATGTCTTGGAAAGCATGGCCCTGGAGCGGTTTAAAATTCAGGTCACCTTTTTTCTTGTGGATATTTACAAGGCCCGTGATAATGATTTTGGCGGGTCCTCCCAGGAAAGTTCAGGC
>DATFIL010000353.1:0-5355 GCA_035270145.1 Desulfobacter sp.
GAAAAAAATCTGTTTCCGGCAGCAAACCCCGCCAGGTTAAGCATAGCAGGCCGGCTTCCGGGGCTATTGGCTATGGTGGTCAAGGATCAAAACCGGCAGCCGGGAAACGGCTTTCAGAAAAGTCCCGAGAGATAAAACCTGATTCGGTGATTCCTTTTGACGATGATGAATTTGAGGATTTCTAATAAACTGAACCCGGTCATTCATTATTGCCGACTCCGCTTCGCGGAGTCGGTAATGCCGAGCGGAGCGGGAAGCAGAGGTGGAGATGTGAACGGATGAGACAGATCGTTGGTGTGGCAGATATGATAGTGAGCAATAATGTTCAGGAAAGCATCGTGACCTATTCCCTTGGCTCCTGCATCGGCCTGGTGATCTACGACCCGGCTGTCCAGGTGGGCGGTCTGCTTCATTACATGCTGCCGGAATCCAAGATTGACAGGGATAAGGCGGCCAGAAAGCCCTTTATGTTTGCCGATACAGGCATCCCAAGGCTGTTCAAGTCGGCCTATAAACTGGGAGCCAAGAAGCAGCGGATTCATATATTTGTTGCCGGAGGAGCGGAAATTCTGGATCAGAAAGGCTTTTTTAATATCGGAAAACGCAATTACATGGCCCTGAAGAAAATTTTTTTGAAAAACAGGGTACTCATCGACAAAGAACAGGTGGGCGGCAATGTAAACCGCACTGTGCGTCTGGACATCGGAACCGGTGATGTCTTCGTTAAAACATCCGGATCAAAGGAGGAGAAGGTATGATTTCCCTTGAACGGTTCATCGATCAGGGATAAATAGGTGGTGGCCGTGTATCCGGCCGACTGTATCTGTATGATAATGGGGATTAATGTCGGGACGGACGGGCCGGCCTACGGGTTTAAAAAACAGGCCATGGAACATATGAAGATCACGGTAGCGGATCTGTAGCTGATCATTGTCGATTTCGGCATTAACATAGAGAAAGTGTGGAAACGCTGCTCAAACTGAAATAAAACAGGATAGGGGACATAATGGTATATTCAATATTGATCGTGGACGATTCCCTGCCCATGCGGTCGGTAATTAAAAAGACGCTGGGAGCGGCAGGGTATGGTGGATCAGAAATCCTGGAGGCTCAGAACGGGCAGGAGGCTTTGGAAATGATGCGACACAACTGGGTGGATGTGGTACTGACCGACTATAATATGCCGGTAATGAACGGTCTGGATTTTATTTTAAAAGCTAAAAAAGAAGACCTGTTCAGTGATATTCCGTTTATCGTGGTTTCCACTGAGGGCAATGAGGACAGGATTACGCAGTTTATGGAAAGCGGGGCCGCCGGATATGTAACCAAACCCTTTACAGCAGAATCAATTCGGGATGTAATGGTACCCATACTAGGAGAAGGCGAAGATGAAGACACAATTGATGAAAGCGATGATAACCTCGATTTCTGAGGTGGTGGAAACCATGTTTTTTCTGCCTGCAGAGCAGGAAAAAGAGGGCACGGTTCTGGAAACCGGTTTGCTGGATCAGGCGGATGCCGTTTCGGCAGCTCTGGCGTTTACTGGGGAGATCTCGGGCCGTCTGGTGATGATGGTCCCGGGAAATCTGTTGTCGGAAATGACGGAAAATTTCATGGGAGAGTCGGATGACAAATTGACCCGGGAGCTGAAATACGGAACCTTGAAGGAACTGCTCAATATGGTGTGCGGCAATGCCCTTCGAAAACTGGATTCCGGTCATGGTTTTGATCTTGGAATCCCGGAAATTGTGGACGGGGAAACGATCCCTTCCGAACTTCCGGCAGCCGTGGTCGACGTGGCTGATGCCAAAATCGCAGCGGTTCTGGATATTCAAAACTGAAGAAGATGGACGATATTACCTTTGCCCAACGCCTCAAAGAGGGGGGTCAAATCCAGGTCCGGGAACCATGATTCAGAACACAAAACTTACCGATTCACAGTACAGAAAACTGTCCAAGATCGTATATGACACATCGGGTATCGTACTGAATGAAAAAAAATACCGCCTGCTTGTGGCCCGGTTGAGCAAGCGCATGCGCATCACCCGGATCACCGATGCTTCGCATTACATTGATCGGTTAGGCCGGGATGAGGTCGAATTTGCAGAATTCATCGATGCTACTACCACCAATCATACTTTTTTTTTCAGGGAGAACCGGCATTGCGAATACCTGGTCAAGGCGCTGGATTCCTCTGTCCCTGTCAAGATCTGGAGCGCGGCGTCAAGCAGCGGAGAAGAAGCCTATTCCATTGCGATCCAGCTTATAGAGAATAACTTTTCCTTTACCATCGATGCTTCGGATATTTCCGACTCCATGCTCGATCAGGGCCGGGCCGCCGTCTATCACAAAAACAAGGTGAAAAACGTCCCCAAATTCATGCTCCACGCCTATTTCCAAAAAGGAAAAAAGGACTGGGTTGACCATGTACGCGTGAAACCTGAGGTGAGACAATTGGTTTCATTTCAAAAATTCAATTTGCTGTCCGACACGCCCTCTGATATCTATGATGTTATTTTTTGCAGAAATGTGATGATTTATTTTGATAAAAGGACCCGGCAGAAAGTGGTTAACAGTCTGTGCCGGGCACTGAAGCCGGGTGGACTCTTTTTTGTGGGAATGGCCGAAGGACTTCACGGACTTGACCACGACCTTGTATCCGTGATGCCCAGCGGGTATCGAAAAAAAACGGGGCTGCTGTGACCAAGGTTCAGGCCCCATATTTAAAAAACTATTTACCAGATGGCTAACGAACACTATTTTTTGCAGCCAGGCTTTATTGTGGTGCCGGACGAGGGACGAAGCATATCAGCAGTCATCGGTTCGGGAGTGTCATTGTGTCTGTATGATCGAAAAAACAAATTTGGAGGCATGAACTTGTTCCAGTTTCCTTTTATCAACAAAAAAGGCGAGACAACCCCCATCTATGGCAACGTGGCCTGTGTTACACTGGTTCGGATGATGGAAGCGTGGGGCGCCTCGACCCGGCACCTGGAGGCCCAGCTTTTTGGTGGCGCCCGATATCCGGGCAGCCTGGACCGGGATATCGGCAAAGAAAATGTCCGCACGGCCAGAAAGATTCTTTCCAAATACGCCATTTCCCTGGTATCCGAAGATGTGGGGGGAGAAAAGGGCAGAAAAATTGTTTTCAACACCGATACCAATGAAACAGCCGTACTCAAGGTAGATAACCTTCGCAATGAAGACTGGTATCCGTACGACCTGGCGTATTGATTCTATGGGTCAGACAGATGATAATAAAAAAAGAATATCTAAGGCCTATATTATTGATCTATACGCGGCATCCGGTAATGATCCGGATCTGAGTGATAGAATAAAAAGGAGAAGACAATAATGGCATCCAAAAAAATACTGGTGGTGGATGATGAAAAAGCCATCCTTGCCCTGTTAAAACAATCCTTTTCCAGGGACGGGTATGAGGTTAAAACGGCCCAGAGTGGTAAAGAAGCTCTGAATATCCTGGAAAATGAAAGCATCCATGTGATGTTCATCGATTTGAATATGCCCGAAATGGACGGCATTGAACTGTGCCGAGAAATAAAAAAATTGGCCCCCATGACAGTGCTGTATGCCATCACCGGGTATGCTTCCATTTTTCAGCTGGCTGAATGCAGGGAGGCCGGGTTTGAGGACTTTTTTAAAAAACCGGTCAATATTGCCACATTGATACAGAATGCTGCATCCGCCTTTGAAAAGGTGGAAAGATGGAGAAAATACTAAGGCCATGGAAACAATAAAATCTTAAACTGGAAACAAGAAGACCCGACCGCGGTGATACTGCGCGGATGGCCGGAAAAATTTTTGGGTCTGAAGCAAAAGAGGAAAGGGATGTATCAGAAGGTCTGCATGGAAAATGTTGCCATTGTGCTTCATGATACCCGGATTCCGGAAAATATTGGCGCCGCTGCCCGGGCTGCGGCAAATATGGGGGTCGGACAGGTGATTTTGTCCGCACCCAGAACCTTTGACATGGAACGTATTCTGAAAGTGGCGACCCATTCAGCTTCCGGATTGGTGGAGGCCATGAAGGTCTGCAATACCCTTCCTGAGGCCCTTGGGGCGTTCAACTGGATTGTCGGAACCACCGCAAGGCTTGGCGGTACACGTCGGGTGAATTATTCTCCGACTGATCTTGCCATAAAGCTGATACCCATTTCTTTAGACAACCGGGTAGCCGTTCTTTTCGGCCCCGAGGACCGGGGGCTGACCAATGACGATTTGCAGCTATGCCACGACCTTGTGAATATTCCCACAGCTGAATTTTCTTCTCTAAACCTGGCCCAGGCAGTCATGGTCATGTGTTATGAACTGTTCAAGGCGCGCACTCAGACACCGGAATTTCATATTCCCCGGTTGGCTTGTCGGTATGAGCTGGAGAACATGTATACAGATCTCAAAGAGACCTTTGCCCGAATTCATTACATCAATCATGAAAATCCGGAACACCGTCTGGACAAGACCCGCAGTTTTTTAAGCCGCTACCAGCTCAGATCTCGGGAAGTCAGTATAATCCGGGGACTATGCCGTCAGGTGGCGCGGTATGGTGGCAAGTGTTACCAGGATGGCCTATCTGCAGGCATCTCCACTGGTCCGAAGACCCAAGAGACCGGATGAAAACTGTGCGCCTGATGGATTTTCCGGGCTGTCAAAAAATATCTCAAATTGCTTCTGCTTCACAATTTGACCAGTTCCAGGGCGCCCCACAGCCCAATCTGTTTACCTGAAATAATGACAATCCCCTGGATACCCGCCATGCGCTTGCCTATGGCAATGGCCCTTTCAATGTCTTTGGGGGTCTGGATTTTATTGCAAAGGGATGTGGCTGCAGCATCGGCCAAGGCACAGCAATCTGCCAGCACAGATACGGCATCCGCTTTGCCAAAACTTTTGGAATGCCCCACGGAGCCCGAGGAGGTGCACATGGCAAACGAAGTGGGTCGCCGGGCCACTTTAATACCGGTTTTCATACTCAAGGGTGATGACCCGGCATAAATGGTAAATATGGTTTGGGTATCTGATTTTATGAAAATATCGCCGCCATTTTCCACCAAGACATTTGAAGACCATTGAAGCAAATTTCTTCCCACGCTCTGGGCCACAGCGCCTGCCACAGCTGCCATGGGACCGACACCGGCAGTTTTCGCCGCCATGGTCATTTCAGAAATAATTTTAGGAACAATCCCTGGATCGGACAACGGTGTCAGGCTGTCGGCAAACCTTGGAAAGCGGGTGATGTGATTTTCAATGTACTGGCGGTGGGCCAGAATAGCGCGTGTGGCCTGTTCGGTAAGATCCGAATCGGCCTGGATATTGAGGTTGGTTTCCTTTACGGTT
>DATFIL010000354.1:0-3152 GCA_035270145.1 Desulfobacter sp.
AAATGATAAAACCTCTATCATGTTTGCTACGAATCATACGCCGGGTGCCCTTTTCAGGGCGCTTTCGCCTATAAACCGAGCCGGCCTGAATATGGTTAAACTCGAATCCAGACCTACGCGCCACTATAACTGGAGCTATCATTTTTTTATGGATATTGAAGGACACATCCAGGATGAAATTGTATTTCAAACCATTGAACAGATTCGAACCCAGGCCTTGTATTTAAAGGTGCTGGGGTCATATCCGATTTTGGAAAAACAGGAAATATTACAAAATGATTGACGCTGCTACCCGGTTATATTGTGTATTCGGCAATCCTGTCAGACACTCTAAAGGCCCTCTAATTCATAATGAGGCGTTTAAAGATAAGGGCATCAATGCCGTTTACCTTGCCTTTGAGGTGCAGGATGCCGCCAAAGCGGTACAGGCGGTGCGTACGCTGGATATCCAGGGCGCTTCCGTGACCATTCCTTTCAAGGAATCCATTATGGCACATATTGATTGGATCGACCCTCTAGCCCGGGCCGTTGGTGCCGTAAACACCATCGTTAATGAAGACGGCGTGTTAAAAGGCTATAATACCGATTGTCTGGCCGCTGTTGTCCCCCTTGTTCCTTTGGGTATTTCAGGAAAAACCGTCTGCATTGTGGGTGCCGGCGGCGCCGCCCGGGCTGTGGCCCACGGTATTGCAGCCGAAAATGGGGATATCATTATCACCAATCGAACGGAACAAAAAGGGCAGGCCCTTGCTGAAACGGTTAACGCACGGTTTATACCGGCCAATGGGATGGCAAAAATCCAGGCAGATGTGGTAATCAACACCACAAGCATCGGCATGATACCTAAAGCGGACCAAATAAGCTTTCCGCCGGAAGCATTAACATCTGAAATGGTGGTCATGGATGTGGTGTATACCCCGTTGAGGACCCGTTTGCTTGACGCGGCGGAACAAAAAGGCTGTACGACCATTGACGGCCTATCCATGTTCATTGCCCAGGCAGCAGCCCAGTTTGAATTATGGACAGGCATTACCCCTGATACAGACCTAATGCGGGGCAATATATTAACGACTGATTAGAGGAGAGCGTTATGAAGCAGATAATTTCCAGAAATGTCCAGGACCAGGTGGTCAAAATCCCGGGCTCCAAGAGCATTTCACACAGGATGCTGATCTGTGCAGCCCTGGCCGACGGCATATCAGAAATTTATAATGTACTGGACAGCCAGGATATTTCACTTACCCACAAAACCCTGGCGTGCATGGGTGCTCAAATTGAAACCAGACAAGACGGGGTATTGTCGGTCACAGGTTTTGGTGGACGGCCAAAGCCCTGGCCGGACCCCATCCACCTTGGTAATTCAGGCACGTCCATGCGTCTTTTAGCAGGCATTGCCGCCCTTGGCAGTACCCCATATACCCTGACCGGGGATGAGCGCATGCGTCAACGCCCCATGGGAGAGCTTTTAGATGCCCTTGGCCGTATCCGGATCAGTGCCATCTCCCATAACAATGAAGGGACACCGCCGGTGGTGATCCAGGGTGGTGACAGGGCAGGGGGGCGGACGCTTCTTGACTGCTCCCGGTCAAGCCAGTACTTGTCTGCCCTGCTCATGGCCGGGGCTTTTTTTGACCAGGGCCTTGTGATCGATCTGACAGGGCCTGCCGTGTCTCAACCTTATATTGATTTAACCTTGGATGTAATGAAGCAGTTCAAGGTCAATGCCTTCCAGATATCCGATACCTGCTATGAGGTTCCGGGGGGACAGATATACTCCGCCGGGACCAGATCCGTGGAGCCCGATCTTTCCAATGCCGGTTATTTCTGGGCAGCAGGCGCTGTAACAGGTGCGGATATCGGTGTGGATAATATCGGCACAACCTCTTTGCAGGGTGATTTGAAACAAGCATATATATTTGAAAAGATGGGTTGTTCGGTAAATCATGACGCCCGGGTCCTGCGGGTAAAGGGCCATCCCCCCTTGCACGGCGTGGATGTGGATATGTCCGATACCCCGGATGCCGTGCCTGCTGTGGCTGTAACAGCCGCCTTTGCCCAGGGCACCACCCGGATTACCAATATCGGTCATCTTCGGGTCAAGGAGTGCGACCGTATTGATGCGGTTTGTTCCCAGCTCACAAAAATGGGAATTCAAGCGGTGCAGGGACCCGATTTTATGGAAATTACGGGCGGCACACCCCACGGCGCAGTCATTGAAACCTTTAACGACCATCGCATTGCCATGGCTTTTGCCGTTGCAGGCCTTAGGGTGGATGATATTCAAATTGAAAATCCTGTGTGTGTGGAAAAATCATTTCCCACATTCTGGCAACTGTTTGACGCCCTGTAAAAAGGAGAAACCATGGGTCCCATTTTTCTTATCGGATACCGGTGTACCGGCAAAACCAGTACCGGAAAGTATCTTGCCGATCTTTTGAACAAACGGTTTCTGGATACGGATGTGGTTTTGGAATCAACTTACGGCACCACCATTGCACGGATGGTAGCCCGATACGGCTGGTCCTATTTCAGGGCAAAAGAAACTGAGACGCTTATGCGGCTGGAATTGAATGACGCGCCTGTTATAGCCACGGGCGGGGGTATCATCCTTGCAGAAGAAAACAGAACGTTTTTAAAGAAGAACGGCGTTGTTGTATATCTTTATGCCACAGCATCTGTTCTGACAGACAGAATCCGCAAAGATGAAAACAGCACCGAGCAAAGACCGGACCTTACCCGTGACAGTCTTGCCCTTGAAACAGAAAAAATGCTTGAAATCAGAACGCCATTGTACCATTCTCTTGCCTGTATATCCATTAATACGGAAGAATATACCCCGAAAGCAGCTGCGCACCAAATCAAGGCCGAACTTGACCCATAGTAAGGAACCTATAAATGTTAAAAAAGGAGAATTTTTAATGAACATAATTACCCATCAATTGATAGACAATGAATTGTGCGGAACGCCGCTCATGGTGGAAAACGGCAAAAGCCGTGTGGAATATACGACTACCTCCAGAATGGCGGCAGATGATTCAGGGCTGGTGCATGGCGGATTTATTTTCGGGCTTGCTGACTATGCGGCCATGCTTGCGGTGAATCACCCCAATGTTGTGCTTGGCGGGGCAGATGTTAAATTTTTAAAACCTGTC
>DATFIL010000355.1:0-5213 GCA_035270145.1 Desulfobacter sp.
CCTGACGTTTGGTGCACCGCCCCACGGCGGGTTGGCATTTGGCCTGGATCGTCTGGTAATGTTGATTTGCCGTGAAGATTCCATCCGCAATGTCATTGCTTTTCCCAAAACCCAGAAAGCCACCTGCCTGATGACCCAGGCACCCTCAAAAGCGGTTGCGGCCCAACTCCGGGAGCTGGCCATTAAAACGGTAAAACCGATAGAATAGTCTTCTTTGTTAAAATCCCCGCCTTCAGCTTCAGGCGGGGATCATTTTGCCGGCAGTTGATTTTGTTAACCACGAAGCGAATGAAGAACACGAAGAACAAAACCTCTGGTCACAATCACCCTTCGTGCGCTTCGTGGTAAAATAAAATACTCTATGTTTATGCCTGTTTTCTTTTTACATGGAGAATCGGGGTGTTAAACACCAGGGCAGAGACATTTTTATCGCTTTTGACCTTAAGCTCCAATGCATCCTTATCAATTTCAAAATATTTTGATATCACATCAACAATATCCGTCTGAAGATCCGTCAAAGTGGTGTCGTTCACCTCCAGCTTGTCACAAACTAAAGAAAATTGAAGGCGCTTTTTTGCTTCGTCACTACTTCTTTTCTGGCCTGAGAACCGTTTCAAAAATTCTTGCAGCATTCAACTCTCCTTATCTTAACCCGAAAGTTTTACTCAATTTGCCCCATACGCTGGTTTTCCGATTCGGTATCTCAATGGGAAGATCTTCTCCATTCAGGCGTTTGGCAATTCTGCGAAAGGCCTGTCCGGCGGTGGAATCGTTCTGGAGCACCAAGGGCGTACCGGTGTTGGAGGAGATGAGGACCTTTTCATCCATGGGCACAAGTCCTGCCAGATCAATGGATAATATATCCAGCACATCTTCATGACTGAGCATTTCACCACGTTCCACACGTGCCGGCTCAATACGGTTGACAATGAGTTTGGGTTCCAGGGAACGGGCGTACAAAAGACCGATAACGCGATCTGCGTCCCTGACGGCGGAGACATCCGGCGTGCAGATTACAACCGCTTCATTGGCACCGGCAATGGAATTTTCAAATCCGCGTTCAATGCCGGCCGGAGAATCCATGATCACATAATCAAATTTTTTGCGCAACTCCTTGGCCACCCGCTCAATCCCTGCCGATGTTAACACATCTTTATTATCACTTTGGGAGGCCGGGATTAGAAAAAGATTGTCAATACGTCTATCCCGGATGGCTGCCTGGTCAATCTTACACCTGCCCTGGACCACATCTACAATATTAAAAACAATCCGGTTTTCCAGGCCCATAACCACATCAAGGTTACGCAATCCGATATCCATATCCACAATAGCGACCCTTTTTCCTTCAAGTGCCAGGGCAGCCCCAATGGAAGAGGTCGCTGTTGTTTTTCCCACGCCGCCCTTTCCAGATGTTACAACAATAATTTTTCCTTCCAAATTACACCTCAATAGTTATGGTTTAAATCACTTCCGGCCAGGGCATGCGTTTAAACGGATTTTCTTTCATATAATTTTTAACCACAATAACACCCTGCTCCACACAGGCAAATTCAGGACCTTGGGTTCCTGGTTCGCCGGCGCCGGTGGCTGTTATCAGTCCGATCTTTACCAGACTTGGGTTAAATACCAGGGAAAATATCATGGCCCCATCATTTTTGGGGTATCCGGCATGGACTTTTCCTGCCAGAGTACCAAGCACAATGATATCACCGCCTGCGGTTAGTTCAGCACCGGGGTTTACATCCCCTGTGATTACCAGATGTTTTCCGGTATTGATTTTCTGGCCGGAGCGCACCCGGCCCCTGAGCATAAGCACATCACTTTTATGATGGTTCCAGCCCTTGGACAGATCCCTTTGACGACGACGTTCAGTGGGAATGGAACGTTTTTTGGGGGAAGTGGAGACAGTGCCAAGCTCAAAGTTGCTTTTAAGGTGTGATTTTATCCTACCGACCAGTTCCTCCTGCCCGACGGCATCACCGATATCAAGGGTCACATCCGCATTTATGGCCAGATGTTTGAGTTTTTTCAACAATCTGTCAATTTCAGCAATGATTTCAGACTCCGGGTGGGAGGGGTCTATGGAAATCCACAACCCGCTACCGGCACCTTTGAGTTTGACAGGAGCGGTGTTATCAAAATTTATCATTAAAATCCATAAACAAAGTTGAGATTGATCCGTACCATTTCTGCCCGGCGTAAAAAGCTGTTCAGAATATGGATTTATGAGTGTTTACGCGACTATAGAAAATCATAAAAATTGTGTCAAGGAATGATGAATTTTCACATATCATATTTTCACATATCCGGCCGGATGCCGGCCTGTCAGCCAAGGATCTCTCTTAACTTATGTGAAAAATCCAACATGGAATAGGGTTTGAGAATATATCCTTTGCAGCCCTGCCTGAGCATTTCCTGGGCATTTTCATCAATGGCATATCCTGTGGAAAGCAGGACCTTAATATCAGGATTAATTTTTTTTAGCGCTATAAACACATCCAATCCATCCATACCCGGCATGATCATGTCCAGAACCACAACATTTATGTCGTTCTTTTTTTTTGCATAAATTTTCAAGGCATCCTGGCCGGAAGCCGCGGTGAAAACCGTATAGCCCAAGGCCTTACATATGGTACGTCCAACGTCGAGAATGCGCTGTTCATCATCTACCAGGAGCACGGACTCATGACCAAGCTTCAATTCCTCCTGGGCAGAAGGCATGTCATCTAGGTGATGATAGTCTTCTGCCAGGGGTAGAATAATGGAAAAAGAGGAGCCGACATTTAAAGAGCTCCATACATCAATGACGCCATTATGATGTTTAACAATTTTTTTAGCAAAGGTAAGGCCCAGTCCTTTTTTTTCCGGAAATTGTTTATGATTGTGGGAATAAAAGGCTTTGAATATTTTTTCCAGGGTGTCGCTGTTCATGCCGATACCGGTATCGGATATTGTGATTTTACAAAAAAAACCGGATTCCAGTCCAAAGGCGTCTGCGGTACCATTGAGAATTGCGGCGGCTTCCGTGTGCACAGAAAGTTTGCCACCTTTGGGCATGGCTTGCAATGCGTTATTGATTATAGCTGTGACCACCTGTTTAATTTTTTTAGAATCGCCTTTTATAATTAAAGGCTTGGCATTAAGGCTTACATCCAGGATAATCCGGCGACCTTCCAGATTAAACGTTTCCACCACCGACCGCACCAGCCTGTTGGCATCAATGCGTGTTAAATAAACCTCATCGGCCATGGCAAAGCCGAGCAGTTGGTTGGCAAGATCAGAGCCCTTTTCAACACTGGACAAAATTTCAAAAATGTGGTTATAGAGCGGATCTGTGCGACTAACATTGTTCAACATTATGGAGGCATGGCCCTTAATGGTGGTCAACAGATTGTTGACGTCATGGGCAATACCGTTGGCAAGCGCCTCCACAGCATCTGTTTTTTCAAACTGGGTTGCAGTTGTAATATGTTCCATTTACTCCTTATCCTATATATATATGAGAACTTTTAACTGCATATGATTCTAAAATATTCTGCTAAGTTTTATATTGAAGATCAATTAAAATCAAATATTAAATTTTATGAGCAGTTCAGGTTTGGTGCTAACTTTCCCCCTATTACTCGACTATCAAGTTTTTAGGGAATTTGTTCAAATTCAAGGCGGAAACAATTTTTAACCGGAGGAATATACAATATATTTTGAGGATTAAAAATTTTTTCCAACGCCGAAGTTGGGCAAATTAACAAAAACTTGATCATCGAGTATTAGAGCCTGTCTAAAAGAGGTGACATCGACTAAAGGATCAATATGTTGGCGTTTATCCATCAAATTTTGTAGACTTTTTCGGTGAAGTTAAAACCAAGCCCACTATCGCTGTTTTTTTTCATCCGGATATCTTCTTTGCGCTTTTTTATTGATTCACAAACCGGACGCTTCAGCATTTTTTCATACAACAAAAGATACTGTTCAATTGCGACCGCATGATCAAACCTTTCATGGCTTTGTTGCATGATCCGGGAGATCTGATGATTTTTTATGTTCCGTGGTAAGTTGTAAAACACCATTGCCTTATCAATTGCGCTCATCAAGGTATCTGCATCAAATTGATTGAATAAAAATCCGTTCCCCCTGTTATGCGCAACGTCCAGGGGGGTAACGGTTTGATGATTGTCGTTATGATTATGGACAATGGGAAGACTCCCATATAAAAGTCCGGTAATTTCATCAGAACCGGCGGGCTCCACGATTGATGGCACCAGAACAAAATCTGATGCAGCATAGGCCACCCGAAGGAATGAATCTTCCGGCTTGCAAACAGCAACCCTGTTTGTCAAATTAAAATCCCGAATGGTATCTTTTATCAGTTTCCTCATTGTTCCTTCGGCTGTAAAAATAATCTCCAGATTTTGATGCCAGTTCCTGGAAAGAATTGCATACAGTATCGTTGAAATGAAATAAGAGCTGCTATGGACCTTATCTAAACATGACGGCCAGAATAAAATCGGTTTCAGCGGATCTTTGAGCAATCCCAGACGATCCTGGATGAAAATTTTATTGGCTTTCTTACCGTCGATATGGTTTTTTTCATCATAATTTTTAAAGAGCGTTGTATCGTTTTTCGGCAGGCGTGATCCATCCGAGCAGTTTAAAATCCCTGAGGCACATTCCTGAGCGACTTTATTTGAAAGTTCCTGTTTAATGGCTGGGGCAACAAATGGATGCCGCCCTTGAATTATTTCTTTTAGAAAATCAGGACAGGTCGTATTAACAAAATGGGCTGCGAAAATACCACTGGCAAGAAAATCAACCGGATTAGCGCCACGGGTTTCTTCATAATTTACGGGCGGGCGTTCAAAAAAAAGGTTCTCCCAGAAATACGCTGCATCAATGCCCCTGTCTTCGATAGAAGACAACAAAGCCTTATTGTTATAAATATTGTGAATCGTAAAAAGACAGGGTATCCCAAGCTTTCTTGCTACGGCCGGGATCAATCCCGTCATCCAATCATTGCAATGAATCAGATCCGGTTGAACGCGGGGGATAATGGTGTTGATCACCTCCCGCTGGAAGAACAGTGAACTTTTTATATTTTCCTGATCAAAAGCGGAATATATCTTTTCTTTTTTAAAAAACATCCAATCCTTAGCCAGATGAACCCTTGTTTCCTTGTCGCGGCTATTTATCCTGCTCAACTGCCGTTGACGCAAAGA
>DATFIL010000356.1:0-2244 GCA_035270145.1 Desulfobacter sp.
AACTGTTGCTTTTAGACGAGCCCAGCACAGGCCTTGATGAAAAAACAAAAGCCATTCTGGTTGAGGTGCTGAACCGTCTTGCGCTTTCCTATATCCTGATTTCCCATGAAAGTAATTTTATGTCACAGATTGCCAATGCCATGTTTATGATGGAAAACGGGCAGTTGAAAAAAGATGTCCATATTCACCAGTATATCCATAAACATCTTAACCCCGGGCAGCGCCATTAAGGATTATTCCTGGCGATATGTACTGAGGAAATCACCGAGTTCCTGCATAGCATATGACAGCACTTTTGGTTCCGGTAACATGACGATTCTAAAATGATCCGGTTCCGGCCAGTCAAATCCACTTCCCGCAACAAGTAAAATATGCTTATTTTCCAGTAAATCCAGTACAAATTTTCTGTCATTTGTAATATTAAATTTTTTAGTATCAATTTTTGGAAAAATATAGAACGCTGCCGAATTTTTAACGTATGTAATTCCCTCAATTTGATCTAACGCTTTAATTGTCGCTTCTCTTTGTTCATAAATTCTTCCGCCAGGAGAAATTAAATCTTTTGTGCTTTGCTCATCCGCCAATGCCGCCGGAATAACCAGTTGTGTTAATGCATTGCCACACAAACGCATGGCAGCTAATTTCGTAATAGACGCGATTAAACCACCAATTTGCCGGCGCGGCCCGCTGATTGCAAGCCAGCCACAACGAAACCCACATACAATATGCGACTTAGATAACCCATTGAAGGTGAAGACCGGCATATCAGGCGCAAGTGATGCGGTAGAAACATGTTCTAACCCATCCATCACCAATCGATCATAAATTTCGTCCGAGCAAATAAGCAGCTTGTGTTCTCTTGCAATTTGAATAATCTGCGTCAGCACTTCTTTTGAATATAATGAACCCGTCGGATTATTCGGGTTAATAATTAGTATGGCACGTGTTTTAGATGTGATCTTTTTACGAATATCGTCCACATCAGGATACCAATCAGACGCATCATCACAACGATAAAGCACCGGCGTCGCTCCGACAATATACGCCATATTCGTCCAAAGTGAATAACTTGGAGATGGAATAAGAATCTCATCACCGGGATTTAAAAACGTGGTCATGGCCATATTGACAACTTCACTGACACCATTTCCAATAAATATATCATCCATGGTAAGGTCCAAAATTCCGTTACCAACGTGATAGTCACATATTGCTTTTCTAGCGGCCGGCATACCTTTTAAGTCACAATACCCCACGGCTTTATCCACATTACTAATTAAGGCCGTGCGCACACTATCAGGCATAGTAAACCCAAAGGTATCCGGATTTCCCGTATTAAGTCTTAACACATCAATGCCGGCGGAAACCATTTCCATGGCTTTTTCAAAAGCTGGACCGCGTATATCTGAATGGACATTTTTCATTCTATCTGAAGATGGTATGGGATTCATTGCTAAATGCCTCTTTATACTTTCTTATAATCGTCTTGCATTAATAATATTTACAAATAAATTAAATTTCCAGTTTTTGTACCACTTTAAAAACAATGTTATCGAAATTGCCATTAAAGTACAATTAATTTGCATGCGATTCCCCCGCCGTCCGGTATCGAAGCCATTGACTTTTTGCCCTGGCCCGCTGTAATAAAACGGCATGAATATTAAAATGATGATCAGCCGGGATACCGGTTTGAAAGAAAACCAGGTGGCAGCTGTTCTGGATCTGCTGGACCAGGGTTCCACCGTGCCTTTCATAGCAAGGTACAGAAAAGAGCGCACAGACAGCCTGGACGAGGTGGCCATATCCGATATCCGGGACAGGGCAAAAGCCTTAAAAGAACTGGCAGACAGAAAACAGGCCATTATCAAATCTTTGGAGGAAAGGCAGCTTTACACCAAGGATCTGGCCCAACGCATTGAACATGCAGACGCTATGACCCGGCTGGAGGATGTGTATGAAAAGTACCGGCCCAAAAGACGGACCCGGGCCACAATCGCCCGGGAAAAAGGGCTGGAGCCCCTGGCCCAAATGATTCTGGCCCCCAAACCCGGCATCGATCTTCAAAAAGAGGCCGCCGGATTCATCGGTCCTGATGTGGAAAGCCTGGAAGCGGCATGGGCCGGCGCCAGGGATATCATTGCTGAAATCATTAACGAAGATGCATCCATCCGGTCAGGTATCAGGGATCTGTTCATCAAAACCGCCATGATACCTGACCGGATGGATGCATCTTCGTTAATGATT
>DATFIL010000357.1:0-6024 GCA_035270145.1 Desulfobacter sp.
CGATCAGCTCAATGATAAATGTAAAGATCACTATTTCTTTGACCAGTGAATATACATTTTTTCCCTGGCCGTAACTGTAGGTCTCCGAAAGCATCTGCCGGCCGGTCATGCTCACTCGCTTGCCAAGGGTGAGCAGGAACATGGTGGACAAAACCATGATGCCGATGCCGCCGGCCTGGATCAGTGCTATGATGACGACTTTGCCGAAAAAGGTAAATGTTGAAGCGGTGTCCACCACGATCAGCCCTGTGACGCACACGGCGGAAGCTGATGTGAAAAGTGCATCAATAAAGTCCAAATGTCCTTTTTCAGTGGATGCGGGCAAAAAAAGTAAAATTACGCCAAGCAGTATCAACACGGCATAACTGAGCATGGAAATCCGGCCCGGGGACAGAACTTTCCTTTTTCGGTTGGTTTGTCTATGGTTCAGCAACATCATCTATATACGACTGTTTTGCTCGATCATCGAGTTTTATTTTTTGGGAATTTGCCTTTTTTTGTGGTTATCATCAATGGCAACATACACGAATCGGGCTTCCGTAACTTTAAAACGCTCCACACCGCAGGATTCCAGCAGTATCGGTTTGACCCACACTTCGAGTTTCACTGTAATTGAAGTGTTTCCTATTTTTTCCACATAACCATAGCAACAAAAGATATCTCCCACCTGAATGGGCTCGATAAACTTCATGCCTTCCACGGCAATGGTCACGACGCGTCCACACGTAAACTCCTTGGCCAGGATGCTCCCTGCAATATCCATCTGGGACAGGACCCATCCCCCAAAAATATCTCCGTTGGGGTTTGTATCTGCCGGCATTGTCTGGGTTCGAAGAAGCAGGTCGCCTTGTGGCTGCTGTTTATCTTCCATTAATATAATATCCTTTCGATTTTATTAAAGTTTCTATTCTGTTTATGTGTAACACATTTGATTAAGGGACAATAGTAGATTTGTCAGGACTTGCAGAGGCCCAGAGATTTGGAAAATAAATGCTACAGAATTTGCGTCGAATTTTTATCTGTATTCAAAGCGCGTTCGAAATATGTGCCCAGTAGCGCAATGCGGAAGACAGCTTTAAAGGCAAGCCATATGGATGGGTTTATTTCTTTTTATATTTTTTTTTGACTTTGAAAAAATCCCATATGGCCCAGGGAATCAATACAGCACTGAGTACCTGGTTGAAAAGCGCATATTCAGCCATTTCAGGGTCTGTATTCAACCATCCGTCCCAAAAGCACCACAACCCGAATCCGAGTAGCAGGAGCGTAAAGACGTAAGGGCTCATTTGAGGCGGGGGGGGCGGATGCTTTTTCTCCGATGTTTTTTCATTCATGACTTTTCTTTCCTTATGATATTAATTGCCGAGTAATATCATAGAACCTTTTAGTTGAGAAGAAATAAATATTTCGTGAAAAAACAGTTCAGCAAAATATAAAAATCATGTATATTCAATCTCTTTTTAAACGTAAGAAATTCCAGTGGATTATTATTAAATTATAACGGGCTGACCCTGAACACCATTCGGGCGGTTTGGGAACATGGAGTAAAAAATGGCTAAACCAAAAAAAGAAGCAACATTGATGGACAAAGTCGTTGGACTTTGCAAACGCAGGGGATTTGTATATCCGGGATCTGAAATTTACGGCGGGCTGGCCAATTCCTGGGACTTCGGTCCTTTAGGGGTGGAACTGCTTAAAAATTTGAAAGATGCCTGGTGGAAAAAATTTGTTACCGAGCGTATTGATATGGTGGGCCTGGATGCCGCCATCCTGATGAACCCGACCACTTGGGAGGCTTCCGGCCATGTGGGCAGTTTTGCTGATCCGTTGATGGACTGCAAAAAATGTAAATCCCGGGATCGGGCCGACAAACTTGTGGAAAACTGGCAGTATGCCAATGGATCTGATGAACAGCCCGCCAACTGGGCAGGGGAAAAGACCCCGCCCCAGGATATGCTGGATTTTATTAATGCCAAAAAGATCGCCTGTCCCCATTGCGGCAGCCTTGACTGGACCCTGCCCAAGGCGTTTAATCTGATGTTTAAAACCCAGCAGGGTGTGGTTGAGGGCGAAGGAAAGGATATCTATCTGCGCCCTGAAACCGCCCAGGGTATCTTTGTCAATTTTAAAAATGTCCAGACCACTTCACGCAAAAAAATTCCCTTTGGTATTGCCCAGATCGGCAAGGCATTCAGGAACGAAATTACCCCGGGTAATTTTGTATTCAGGACCCGTGAGTTTGAGCAGATGGAAATTGAATATTTCTGTAAACCCGGTACCGAGCTTGAGTGCCATGACTTCTGGAAAAAATTCTGCATGGACTGGTTCCTGGGTCTGGGCGTTACCCCGGACAATCTTAGATTTCGTGACCATGACGATGCCGAATTGTCCCATTACTCCAATGCCACGGCCGATATTGAATATCAGTATCCCTTTGGCTGGGGGGAATTATGTGGCATCGCGTCCCGGACCAACTATGACCTGAGACAGCATATGGAGTACTCCTCCAAGGATCTGCAGTATTTTGACGAGGCTGCCAAAGAAAAGTACATCCCCTTTGTTATTGAACCTTCCCTCGGGGTCCAGCGCTCCGCGCTGGTATTTTTGTGCGACGCCTATGAAGAAGAAGAGATTAAAGAGGGGGATACCCGGGTGGTGCTGCGCCTTCATAATCAATTGGCCCCTGTGAAAATTGCAGTGATGCCCCTGGCCAAAAAAATTGCCGACAATGCTAAAAATGTTTTTCACACCCTGGTACAGCAATTAGGGCTGAACATGGATTTTGATGTTCAGGGCAGTATCGGCAAGCGCTACCGCCGCCAGGATGAGGCCGGCACCCCCTATTGCGTCACCTTTGATTATGACTCCCTTGACGATAATGCCGTCACCATCCGGGAGCGGGATTCCATGGATCAGCAGCGTATAAAAATAGATGAACTGGTTCCCTTTTTCCGGGAAAAATTTACCTATTAGTGAGAGCTTTTATGACACTGTATTCATACAAAGACATTGTGCCGGACATCCACGACTCCGTTTTTATAGCACCTGGTGCGAAGATTATAGGAGATGTGCAGATTGGCCGGGAATCTTCGGTCTGGTTTCAAACGGTTCTCAGGGGAGATGTCGCTGAAATCCGCATTGGTGAACGCACAAATATTCAGGATCTCTGCATGGGCCATGTGGCCAGGGATACCCCGTTGATTATCGGCAACGGCGTCACTATCGGCCATAACTGCTGTGTCCACGGATGCACCATTGGGGACGGTTGTCTTATCGGTATGGGCGCCGTTCTCTTGAACAGAAGCGTGATCGGGGAAGGCTGCGTCATTGCGGCCGGTGCCCTTGTGTTGGAAAATACAGTAATTGAGCCATATTCACTTGTTACAGGGTCGCCGGGCAAGGTAAAAAAAGTTTATAAGAACCGGGAAGAGATTGATCAGATGCTGAAAAAAGCCTCTGATAACTATGTGGGACACGCAAAGGAATTTGGTTCCAACGATCTGTTTTATAAGATTAAAAAATAGAACGGTAATCCCCTGCCTCGGAAAGGGCAGGGGATTTATTACCGGTTTCAGAATTTCGTTGATCATGATCTGTTTGTCGCCATCATTATTGAAAATAACGCGTACTTTATATTCCAAATTCCTGGTGGTATGCCATGTTTCTAAGTTGATAAAAAATATCCGTAATCTTAACCCCCTGGGGACAATTTTCCTGGCATTTATAACAGGTCAGGCAATCCCATACAATGGACGCATCCTTTGCCAGATCGGTTTGCCCCAAAATAAGGGCATGGATGACCTGGTGGGGTGCTGCGCCAAACTCCCGGGCTTCGCCTGTAACACTTACCACCGGGCATGTGCTGGTACAGGTCAGACAGGTATAGCATTGTGAAAACGTAGCCCCCTGGAGGGATTCTTTCAAGGCTGCAACCACAGGATTTTTTTCGGGTTTTATTACTACAGGGGTTTCAAGCCCGGTTTTTTCAGGCTTATGTTTTTTGCGAAGTTGCTTCATCCGGATAACGGGGTCCGGAAGGGCGTCCTCCTCCAGATGGCCCCGGGTTGCCCGCCAGATATCCTGCAGGTCCAGTCCGGCTGGGCAGAGCTGCGAGCATTTGTTGCACATGGTGCAGATAAAACTGCCTTGGGAAAAGGCATCCTTTAATTCGGTATCCATTGGCCGGCCCCATGCCGACTCCCGGATACGGATTACACGTTCCGAGGGAAACACCCATTGGTTGTCGAAGATTTCAAATAAAGGACCCACGGCACAATGGGTGGTGCAGGTACCGCACTGGGTGCAGGCGGAAAGATCAAAGATTCGGCGGGTGGCCTTGTTTTCATCGCGTTTTATTTGCTGTCCGGCAAGTCCTGAAATCATAAGGCTAATCGGGGTTGTCAGGATATGCAGAAACTTGCTGAAAGGCAGGTAGGCTAAGGCGAGAAAACAACTTAAAAAGTGGATCTTCAGTATCAGTTCATCTATGCGGTTTCTGTTGAAAAAACCGGCAGCCGGCTTCATGGCAATGGAGACAGGATAGGATACAAAGGCCCACCTTGGGTTGGAATGGCAGGCGGCACAACTGTCTTCATTGACCATCCATCCAAGTTCCATAATTTCCGGGGTGACCGGGATGGTTTCCCCGGGGAAATGGACATTGAATTCTTCCTGCCATACTGCTTTAAGCGCCGGGAGTTCCTCATCATAATCCATGAAGCCATATTCCGCCACCATGTCGTCAAACACACCGGAAGATATGATCTTGGCGCCTTCCAAGCCAAAACCGGATATCATGATGAGTGCAAGCAGGGCGATTGCTATGTAATCGGTGTGTTTGCTGATCTGTTTCAAACGAAAATGGGTTTTTCTGCGATATATGGCAATGCCGACGCCCGTCATCACCATTACACCGGCGATATTCCGAAGGGCCATGAACGGATTCAGGGTGGACATGTAATTTGAGAAAATCACTTCACTGACATAGCCTTCAAGGGCATGGAAAAAAAATAACCACACAAATCCCCAGTAAATACAGATGTGCATAAACCACTTCAGGAAATCCTGGCGCATCAGCGACAATTGAAGCACTACATCCAGAATAAGCGTTTTTAAAAGATGAAACATCCGGACAGGTGAGACCAGGATGCCGAACAGGCCGGCCAAAAAAGCTTTTATTCGAGCTACAGCAGTGAATCCGGTCCGGTTCGGCCCGATGGTTAACCGGAAAAATCCAATGATTCTGTAAATGGTTCCAATGAGGAATATTGCCAACGCAATAAAAAAACTCCAGGTATAAAGCATTGGACCGGTTAATAAATCATAAAACGGCATTAATTATCTCCCAGTAAAATTTAGGATGATATCCAGGAGCCCCGAATCCGGGTACCAAAGATGTTACATAAATACTACGCAAAAGGCGCACAAAATAATCGAATAGATTATTTTAATCAGTTAGTATTGTCAAATTGGTTTTTTTTAATGGCGCTTAATATTTTATATTGCAATGTGTGGATGACCCGCATTACCGGCTCAGAGAAAAACCGACCCGAAAGATTTCTTCTTTTAGGCTGTATGTCTTCAGGCGTTCCGCATATCCGTTGAAATACTGCAGATGCAGGTAGAGATTAAGCCCGTTGTTGAAAAACGAGGTCAACGGATAGCTTAAGTCTGCCTGGATGCTGGGGCCCGCTTCAGCCCACCTTGTGTGGGTATCCAGACAGAGGCCCATGGGCTTGCCTGCCTGGATCTGCAAATCAAAATATCCTCGGAAGTCTGCCAGGTCCGGGTTGGATTCATCCTCATTTATCACATATGCCCACAATTTGGGTGCAACGGTCAGATAGGCCTCGTCAAAAAGTGAAATTTCCATAATCGGTTTGATATATATATAGTTGGTGGACCTGGAAGCATCCCCGCTCTTGCCGTTGGACTCATGCTGGAACCCGCCCTGAATACCGAATATTTTAACCCATGGCAACGCTAAATCAATTTTAGGCACCAGGTAAAACAACTCCGGCTTAT
>DATFIL010000358.1:0-4870 GCA_035270145.1 Desulfobacter sp.
CTGATCTACAAGACCCAGAAGGAAAAATACGATGCTGCCATCACGGAGATTATCCGGCTGCATAAAAAAGGACAGCCTGTGCTGGTGGGTACCATTTCCATTGATGTCTCCGAATCCTTAAGCGAAAAGCTCAAGAAAAAAGGGATTAAGCACACTGTTCTCAATGCCAAGCACCATAAGGAAGAGGCGGAGATTGTGGCCAATGCGGGCCAGAAAGGCGCTGTGACCATCTCCACCAACATGGCCGGCCGTGGTACTGACATCAAGCTGGGAGAAGGGGTTAAAGAACTTGGCGGCCTTCATATTCTTGGCACATCCCGCCATGAATCCCGGCGTATTGACAACCAGTTGCGAGGCCGGTCCGGCCGCCAGGGAGATCCGGGAAGTTCCCGGTTTTATTTGAGCCTGGAAGACGATCTGCTCAGAATTTTCGGCGGAGACCGTATCCATTCCGTCATGGACCGGTTAGGCATTGAAGAAGGCGAGCATATTGAACATAAATTTATTTCCAAAGCCATCGAAAATGCCCAGTCCAAAGTGGAAGGACACAACTTTGAGATCAGAAAGCATCTGCTAGAATATGACGATGTCATGAACCAGCAGCGTGAGATCATTTATCGCCAGCGCCGTGAGGCACTGACCGCCAAGGATCTCAAACAGGTGGCCTGCAATATGATGGAAGATGTCGCCTATGACCTTGTGGAAGGATTTGTTTTTGACAAAACAGCAATCAAGGAGTGGGACCTGAAAGGACTTTCGTCAGCAATTAAAGGGCAGTTCAATATGGATCTGTCCTTGGATAAACCTGTGCAGGAAAATTTTTCAGCCGACCAGCTGGGGCAGTATGTATTTGATGCAGCCCAGGCCCTATATCAGAAAAGAGAAGCGATGTACGGCCCTGAAATCATACGCCACGTTGAACGGTTTATTATCCTCCAGACCGTGGACACCAGATGGAAGGAACATCTTTTAAATATGGACCATCTAAAGGAAGGCATCGGCCTCCGGGGATATGCCCAGCAGGACCCTTTGCGTATCTATAAAAAAGAAGGGTTTGATATGTTCCAGGACCTGATGAACCGGATCAAACAGGAAGTTGTTGATATCCTGTTTAAAATTCAGATTGCCTCTCCCACCCAGGTAGAGGAGATGAAACAGGAAGAACAGCAGGATCTGACCTTTTCTTCCCATTCGGATGAATCTGCACCCAAACAGCCGGTCAGGCGCTCATCTGAAAAAATCCCGAGGAATGCCCCCTGCCCCTGCGGTTCCGGCAAAAAATATAAGAAATGCTGCGGTCAATAATAATGATAAATTGAACCCAAGGTTAAGGTATGACATCCACTGATTCCAAAACGCGGCCCAAAATATCAAATGACACAAGTGAGGATCATCCGCCCATGTATAAGGTGCTTTTGCACAATGACGATTATACAACCATGGATTTTGTGGTGGATATCCTGATCCGTGTATTCGGAAAATCTCTTGAAAAAGCCACACAAATAATGCTTAATGTACATAAAAAGGGAAAGGCCGTTTGCGGCATTTATCCACGGGAAATAGCGGAAACAAAAGTTGAGACCGTGCATAATCTGGCCACCGGCAAAGGGTTCCCGTTAAAAAGTACAATGGAAAAGGAGTAAATGGTATATGATCAGCAAAGAACTATCCACAGCTCTCGGATTTGCCGTTCGGGAAGCCAAAAAAAGAAAACATGAGTATGTCTGTGTCGAACATGTTCTTTACGCCATTGTCAATCATGAATCCGGCCTTGAAGCCATTGAAAAATGTGGTGGTAGCCCCGAGCATATCAAAGAAGATCTTGAAAAATTCTTTGATGAAAAACTGACCAAAATAGAAACCAGTGATGAGTATGTGCTCCAGCAGACCATCGGCTTCCAGCGAATGATTCAACGGGCCATCAATCACGCCAGATCCGCTGAAAAAGCAGAAGTCAATCTTGGGGACATCCTGGCATCCATTTTCCAGGAAAAAGATTCCCATGCAGCCTTTTACCTTGAATCCGAAGGCATTACCCGGCTGGATGTACTCAAGCACATCTCCCACGATGGAGATAAAGAGAAAAAAGAGCAGCCTGAGAAGAACAAGCCCCAGCAGCTTTTCCATCAGGCCGATCCAAAACCCAAGCGCCAGAATAAAAGAGATCCGCTGGCATCATTTACTTCCGATCTGATCAAACGGGCCCAGGACAATAAGATTGATCCCCTTATCGGCAGAACACTTGAAACCGAGCGGGTGATGCAGGTCCTTTGCCGGCGGCGGAAAAACAATCCCATTCTTGTGGGAGATCCCGGCGTTGGAAAAACCGCCATTGCAGAAGGCCTGGCATTAAAAATAAACGGCAAGGCAGTGCCGGATCTGCTTGAAAACTGTGAATTGTACTCCCTGGATATGGGCGCTCTTTTAGCCGGCACCAAATACAGGGGCGATTTTGAGCAGCGCCTCAAAGATGTCATTTCCGCTTTGGAAGAAAAGGAAAATGCACTTCTGGTGATTGATGAAATCCACACGGTTGTTGGCGCCGGGGCTACCACATCAGGCTCCATGGATGCCTCCAACATCCTTAAACCGGCGTTATCCTCCGGAGACATCAAGTGCCTCGGCACCACCACCTATGAAGAGTACAAAAACCATTTTGAAAAAGACCGGGCCTTTTCCCGGCGGTTCGAAAAAATCGAAGTTTCAGAACCCAGCGTGGCGGAAACGGTTGATATTCTCAAAGGGCTGCGCGCCAGTTATGAGGAACACCATGGCCTGAAATACCCGGACAAAACCATTGAAGCGGCAGCCTACCTGTCAGATAAATACATCAATGACCGGTTCTTACCGGATAAGGCCATTGACGTTATTGATGAGGCCGGGGCTTTTTTAAAACTTACGGCAGACGGCCGGCGCAAAACCGTCAGCCCTAAGGATATTGAAAAAATTGTGGCTAAAATAGCCAAGGTGCCGGTTTCCAATGTGACTGCGGCAGACAAATCTTCCCTGGAATCTTTGCCCGGCAAACTGCTCAACGTTATCTTTGGCCAGGATAATGCCATTGACACCCTGACCACGGCCATCAAAAGATCCCGGGCCGGACTTGCAGCGCCGGACCATCCCATTGGTTCTTTTCTTTTCATGGGCCCCACAGGGGTTGGCAAAACCGAAGTGGCCAGACAGCTGGCCGCCAACATGGGCATTCAATTCTTACGCTTTGATATGAGCGAATACATGGAAAAACATGCTGTCTCCAGACTCATCGGTGCGCCTCCGGGATATGTCGGGTTTGAACAGGGTGGCATTTTAACCGACAGCATCCGCAAGCATCCCCATTGTGTGCTTCTTCTGGATGAAATAGAAAAGGCCCATATGGACCTTTACAACATTCTGCTCCAGGTCATGGATTATGCCACGCTTACTGACAATAATGGTAAATCCGCTGATTTCAGAAATGTGATCATTATCATGACCTCCAATGCCGGAGCCAGGGAAATGAGCGCCAACAGCATCGGGTTTGGGTCACAAAGCGCCAATACCGATTCCAAGGGCATAAAAGCGGTGAAAAACACCTTTAGTCCTGAATTTCGAAACCGACTTGACGGCATTGTCCAGTTTAACCATTTATCTGAAAAGGTGATGGAACGGATTGTGGACAAAAACATGAAGGAACTTAAAGCCATGCTCAGTGACCAGGGCATTTCTTTGAGCTATTCAGCCAACGTCCGGAGTCATCTGGCCCAAAAAGGCTACGATCCTAAATTTGGTGCCCGGCCCTTGGCCCGTCTTATCCAGACCGAAATAAAAGACAAACTCACGGATGAGATTCTTTTCGGCCGGCTTGTAAAAGGGGGAAAACTCTCCATAGGCCTAAAGGACGGTAAACTGACATTTAGTATCAAATCGACCTGATGCCTCTTTTCAGGCTATCTGAAAAAATTGAATTCCCGCCGGCTTGGCTGGCGCGGTCTGACGGACTGTTATGTATCGGGGGAGACCTTTGCGCCAAGCGGTTGATGCTGGCATATAAAAACGGCATTTTCCCCTGGTTTTCCAATAGTGAACCCATTCTCTGGTGGTCCCCCGATCCCCGGCTTGTGCTTTTTCCTTCTAAAATCAAGGTATCAAAAAGCTTAAAAAAAACCATTCGAAAGGCTTGTTTCTCCATTCGGATTAACACTGCGTTTGAACAGACGATTGTGGCCTGTTCACAACCCAGGCAGGACAAACCCGAGGGGACCTGGCTGGTGGATGAAATGATTGATGCCTATATCAGGTTGCACAAAATGGGGATCGCCCACTCCGTGGAAGCCTGGCAGGGCGACCGGCTGGCAGGTGGCCTGTACGGGGTCGGCCTGGGAAAAACTTTTTTCGGGGAATCCATGTTTTCCCGTGTATCCAATGCGTCCAAGGTTGTCCTTGTGGCCCTGGCCCAGGAACTTTACAACCAGGGGTTTAAACTGATTGACTGCCAGGTCACCTCCGGCCATCTACTTCGTATGGGGGCCCAGGAAATAACCAGGGGGTTGTTTCTTGACATTATAAAACACTGTGTCGATGAAAAAGTACCGGACAGCCTGTGGCGATCCGGGCGACATCTTTACCCGCAAAACAGCTTTACTCCCAGGCAACATTGCACACGCAGTATAACAGCCCCGGGGTGATCTTATCTATCAACATCCAGACTCAACCCACAACGAAACATGAAATCAATTCAATAGTTTATTTTTATTTTCATATAAAAAATCAATGTAGTGTTCTGCCTTGACAAATCCGGGTTCATAGCCATTATGTATTAAAAAATATAGAATTTAGGAGTATTATATGCTGTTCAGACTCTTTTTATGTTTTACCCTGATTCCGGTGGTTG
>DATFIL010000359.1:0-2170 GCA_035270145.1 Desulfobacter sp.
ATGAAGGTAAAATATAAATATGCTAAACTGCCGCCTGTTACGCAACAGCTTATCCGCTACAGTGAAAGCCTCAAGCAGACCACCCGGCGCCTGGATAAAGATTTAGTTAAATTTGAGCATCAATCCTCGATTCACTCAAAAATAGATAAACTTGAGCAAACCATTTTATTAATAAGTGAACTTCGTCATGCGTTGTATGACAACCAGGCAGCCATTAAACAATTAGTTGCGTTTGTGGAAAATCATAGGGATTTTTTCAGCAAAAAAAATCTGCAATGGGTATATGAAATCAAAAGATTCTACAACAACCGCATCGTCGTTGCGCACTTTAAAAGTCTTGAAAACTATCTGGATAATTTTGAAACCCTGTTGCGCTTCTGTTACCAAAATTTTGATGCCATAACCAAAGTGGAAAGCACAATTCATCTAAAAAATTACGATGAATATTATCTGCGTTACCGCAGGGCTGTTAAGTCCCACAACCGGTTCAATGTCAAACGCATTCAATTTCAGAATGACTTTATAAAAAGATATCCTGAAATTAAAGCATACCTGCCGGCCAAACGTCAAACAGAAGCCTTACGGCTCTGGGAATAGGGGGGCGTTCTCAAATATTTCAGAAAAGGCACCACTACCTTATTTTTATTTCCTCCGGACAGATCATAGGTGATATTGACAATCGGCACCCCGACCTTTTTTTCAATCTGTGAGGCCATGGCCTCGGTGACAAGGCCTGGACAACAAAATGCCGGATTAACAGCAACCAGAAGGGCTAAATCCGGATGTTCATTCACAATATAGTGGATTTTGAGCAGGTTATCCATGGACTCGCCGGTATGTTCGGGCAGCATGCCGTAGGTTTCAAGGATATGTTCATAGGATGCATTTACCTTGAGTTCAGCTTCATTGAAAAACGGCGCAAAAAATGGATAATATTTTTTTTCCATTGTTTTTACGGCGGCCAGAAGCGCCCTGTTTGAAATCATGCTTAAGTATTTGCCCTCCTTGAACCATTTTTTAAAATAGGCATTGGCTATAATCTGAACATACTGGTAATAAGGCGTGGTCACCACCTCCCCGCCATTCTCCTCAATAAACTGGATCAGATTCTGATTCATTATCCGGTTGTCCCTGACATACAGATCCCCGAATATGCCCACTTTGGGCCGTGTTTCTTTTTTAACAGGGATCTGTTTAAATATGGACATGATCTCCTTAAGGGCTTTTTCTTTTGATCCGCCCGTGAGAAATGCCGTTCCCATTATGGAGCCGGCGGTGCGTAGTGCCGCATCGGTTTGCCCCTTATTTATTTCATAGGGTCTTATTTTGCAGCTGATGCTCCTGAAAAGTCCGCCGAACATATAGGCAAAATAGGTATTGCTTGACGCCTTGATCCCTAAATCAAAAAGTGAAAGTTCCCCTAAATATACCCTGGCTTTTTCAAAGCCTTTTCCATGGCGGGTAAAAATTTTCTGGATATGGTAGGGGTACATTTTTATGTTGCAGGCGATTTCGGATTGATTCAGCCATAAAACCGTTTTTTCCGGGGACAGTCCGTATTTTTCAACCGTATGGATAAATCCTGATGCCACGGCATTTAAGGGCAGGCACTGACCTGTATTTGTCAAAAGCGCTTTTTTAAGGGTTTCCTGGTTCTCTTCCATCAATATGGCATTGTACCCTTCATTTTTGATGATATTGACAATTAGATGACCTGAAATGGCATCCCAGTTGGGGAAAATGACTGTTTTTTGTCCAATGCTTTTATCAAATTTCGGGGTAAATAAAGATGCGTCTGTGGGTTGAGATGCGTCTGTGGGTTGAGAAGAGTGATCCTGTTGCCTGTGATTTTCAAATGCCCTGACAGCCGCTTCAATACGGGTTTCATATCCCACGCTGGAGTCGTGTTCATCCAGCTCCAGCACCAAATAAGGCTTGTTTGCCGATGCCATGATCTCTTTGAAGTAATCCACGGCAAAGGCATCAGGCGCACATCTGAAAGATGAAATGTAAACCGGATACAGATTTTGGGTTGAGGCGGCAACAAAGGCTGCTTTTAGATTTTGGGCCGCATGTTTCCAGTGAATCTGCTTGAGCAATGGGTCAATGGGCGAATAATCAATGCCTTCCAGGTCAATCATGTCATTGAAAAATGTTTTGATGCCCAGAT
>DATFIL010000360.1:0-2469 GCA_035270145.1 Desulfobacter sp.
GAAAATGGAATTGGATGTTGGGGTAGGCCACTGTCTCATTGCTGCGGATAAATCCGCCGGCCTCAAAATGGTTGGAGGCCGCGGCGCCTTTCTTGTGGAAGAGCCACTGGTAACCAATCCAGGGCTTGTTATACCATTTCAGGGCCGGGGCCATTGATACGGGTTCTTTGCACCCATACTGAACGTACACTTCCAGGTGATCCTGGAGATTTTGTCCCACGCCCGGCAGGTCCTGGACCACGGGAATGTTAAGATCCTTGAGCAGGTCGGCATCTGCAATGCCGGAAAGCTGCAATAGCTGGGGTGTGTTAATGGCCCCGCCGCAGCAAATGATATGGCGTGCGTATGCGGTTTCGCTTCGGTTTTTCCCCCGTGAAAAGGTAACACCTTCGGCGCGTTTGCCGTTGAACACGATACGGGTGGCCATGGCGTGCATAATCAGTTTAAGATTTTTGCGGTGCTTGACCGGATGGTAGTAGGCCCGGGCCGCACTCCAGCGCTTTCCCTGTTTGATGTTCCGGTCAAAGGGCGCAAAGCCTTCCTGGCAAAATCCGTTCACGTCGGTGGTCAATGGAAAGCCGGCCTCCTGGACCGCATCGAAAAATGCCTGGAACAAAGGATTGCTGCATGGACCGATTTCCAGGTTCAGCGGTCCCTGTTTGCCGTGGTACCGGTCCGGTTTGGCAATTCTGTCTTCCAGTCGTTTAAAATAGGGCAGGCAATGAGCATAGTCCCAGTTCTCCATGCCTTTATCCTTTGACCACCGCTGGTAATCCATGGCATTGCCCCGGATATAAATCATGCCGTTGATGGAGCTGGATCCCCCAAGCACTTTTCCCCGGCCGTGAAAAATCCGCCGGTTGTTCATGAAAGGTTCCGGGTCGGACTCATAGCACCAGTCATACCATTTGTTGCCCAGGGGCACGGTGAGTCCTGCGGGCATGTGGATAAACAGATCCCATATGTAGTCGGGACGTCCGGCATCCAGCACCAGTACGCGGTTGTCCGGCGAAGCGCTCAGTCTGTTGGCCAGGGCACAACCGGCCGATCCTCCCCCAATGATAATGTAGTCATACTGCTTTTGTTTCATAAATTAACTGCTCCTTATGTTGCTGACGCAAGATGTGTTCTTGATTTTATTTTTTGCATCGGATGCACAAGACTGTGCTTCTTTATGCTGGAACACCGTATCGCCAAACTGCTTGCGAAGACATTGCTCCAGTAATACATACCAGTGGCCGTACAGCCTGGTGGCCCTTTGAAAATCGCGCTCCCTGACAGCCAGGGCGACATTCTTCCAATTTAGGGCAATGGCGTTACGCACTGATGGTGTCTGGTATACGACAAATTCATAGGATCTGAAGGTGAGCTGAACAGATCGCATCATCCATTCAAAAAAGGGGTTTTTTGTCATTTTTACCATGAGCAAATTCAGGTTCTTGTCAATGGCCGAAATTTGCTCATAATCAGGATTTTCCGCCCGGCACAACAGGACCAGTTCGTCGGCCAGTGCGTCCAAGCGGTCAATATCAGAGCCTTCGCCATTGGTCACGGCTGCGGCCAGAACGGCCTGGTCCATGGCATATTGGAATTCCAGCAGTTTTGCCAGGGGCATCTGCTGCTGTTTGATCATCACCGCCAGCTGGTCAATGGTGTCATTGATGTCCATCTCCCGGATATAGTAACCGCCTCTGGCACCTTTTCTGGCCTCTAAAAGCCCTTTTTGTTTCAATGCCCCCAATGCTTCCCGTACCGATCCCCGGCTGGTTTTAAAAACATCCTGCAATTCCCGCTCACTGGGGAGCCGGTCACCGGGCAGAAAAATATTGTCCAGAATAGCCGCCTCAATCTGAAGCCGGATGGCTTCGGATTTATTGGTCCCCGTGACCGGTTGGAAATTGTTGGGATGATTTGTGCTCATTAAAGTCCTACCATTAAAGTGATTTTGTGTGTAATTTTTGTTTCATAAAAATAACCATATAAATGCCTTTAAGTGAAATATTCTTTATTTTTTATAATTTAAAGTTATTTGTCTATCAGCGTCTTAATTTCTTTTGGTTCGACCTTAATGAGGATATAGATGTGATAAGATGAAGTCAAGTTCTTTTTCAACCAGTGTGTACAGGCAAAAAAATAGGGCCTTAATCATTGTTTGGTCCAAACTGTAGGGGCGGATATGGAATCTGTCCCTACCTAATACGTGGCCGAAAGAATGATCAAGACCAAAAATAGTTTAAGTGGGATAGCTGGTCTGGAGAAAAAAAGGCCATGGTGCATAGGTATATGCGCCATGGCCATAATTTTAGTAAGTTTTATCTCGATGATCGAGTTTCTGGAAAGAATTAAAAAGGAGCTTCAATGGGTCCCATGCCCATATAAATGGACTTGACCTGGGTGTAGTGACGGATGGTTTCAGTGCCGTTTTCCCGGCCAATGCCTGAATTTTTGTATCCGCCAACAGTCATCTGG
>DATFIL010000361.1:0-3328 GCA_035270145.1 Desulfobacter sp.
TTTAAACCCCCAAAAGCTCAGGTAAAAGGTTAAATTTTCCTGAACCAGGTACTTCCCAAAACGCCGCACAGGTAGCCCCGTCTCTCTCCAGCGTTTTGTTCGATTCCATGGTTTAACAATGATATCTGCATGAAATGATAGTGAGGTAATCATCATCGGCAGCGTAAACCAAGCGATTTGTATCATCAATTCTTCGAGACCAAAACCCAGATAGATTTTCTCTCAGTGGTTCAGGTTTCCCTATACCCTCGAATGGCTGCCTCATTGTGTCATTAATGAGTTTATTGATTCTTTTCAGTGTCTTTTTGTCTTGTGTTTGCCAGTAGATATAGTCCTTCCATGCTTCGCCAGTCCAGGTCAATTTTCTATCCATCTATTAGATCTCTTTCCTGAACTTTTCCATTTTTAAATTGTTGAATAGATTTTGTTAAATGTGCCGCATTGGCAGGTGACCTGAGCAGATAAAAAGTTTCCATGAAACTATTGAAAGTTTCCAGCGACATGACAACAGCGTCTTCTGAATCACGACGTGTAATGATTGTATAATCAGCATCGTCTGCCACTTGATTCAAAACTGCTTTTAAATTATTTCGTGCTTCGCTAAAATTAACAATTCTCATAATGTTCTCCAAACTTGTTCTTTTTATAGCACAAGTATAATGATTGATTTTAAACTTGTCCACTATTTCGTATAAGTATGGTTCAAGTAAGCCGCTACGCGGCAGATCCGCGGACTCTCACGGTTAAACAACCCTCCTGAAACACCTGCAATTTTCCAAAAAAACTTCATCAAATCAATCACTTCCTGTAAACTTCAGGGGTTATTTCTTTTAACCCCAATTTAAGGAGAAGTGCCATGATGAAAGATTATTATGAAAAATCAATGAGAGCCCTGAAACTCGCAGGTATGAGTCAAAGTACCCAGAGAAGCTACACCCGTTCCGTTCGTCAAATTGTAGATTTTTATAAAAAAACACCTGACCTGATCTCAGAAGTTGAGCTGGAAGATTATTTTCTTCACAGGCGGGATGAGGATCAATGGTCAGCGTCCACTTTACGTATTGCCCATAGCGGCGTTCGTTTTTTTTTCCAGAACGTGCTCAAGCGTGACTGGCACCTTCTGTCTTACATGAATTCAAAAAAAGAAAAACGGTTGCCCTGTGTTTTGAGCAGACAAGAAGTTTATAACATACTCAACTGCGTGGCTGTTTTTCACTACTATACTTTTTTTTCAACAGTTTATGCCTGCGGCCTCAGAGTTTCTGAAGCGTTGAGATTAGAGGTGTCGGACATCGACAAAGATCGTATGATGATTCATGTTCACAGAGGAAAAGGGGCCAAGGATCGCTTTGTTCCTGTTTCTCAAAACACACTTCATCTGCTTCGACGTTATTGGTGCACCCATAAAAACTCCCAGTTGATATTTCCAGCTTTGGGTAGAGGTTCAAATAAGGCCGCTGTTTCAAAAACACACATGTCCATGGGAAGCGTTCAAAATGCCTTTCGACAAGTAAAGAGTAATGCCGGGATCACAAAACGGCACGTTTCCATTCATACCTTGAGACACAGCTATGCCACTCATCTATTGGAAGCAGGCACAAATCCCAGGCTCATTCAACGTTATATGGGCCACAGTAAACTTGAAACCACCATGGGATACTTCCAATTCACCAACAAAGGGGCCGAAGATGCCTACAACATCATAGACAATACCATGAGGGGATTTGACCGTGTACTCAATTAATGAAATCTTTCGGAGTTTTGGCCCGGAGTACATGGAATCCTTTGAAACATCCATGCCCAACAATCATAAAAAGGTCATTGAAGCCATCATACAATGCCGGACCAAAGCCAGTGGCCTGGTCGTTTACGAATGCACTAAGTGCGGTGGGCAGCACATATCATTCAGATCCTGCGGTAACCGCCATTGCCCGGCATGTCAAAACCATAAAACAAAACAATGGGTGGAAGGGCAGATGGAGCGGCAACTGCCAGGGCACCATTTCATGATCACATTCACAGTGCCTGAACAATTGCGAGCTCTCATCCGCAGTAACCAGCGAGCCGCATATACCGCAATGTTCGCAGCATCTTCACAGACCCTGAAACAACTCACACCCGATCCTAAATATATGGGAGGTGATTTGCCCGGTTTCTTCGGAGTGCTTCACACCTGGGGCCGCCAGCTACAGTACCATCCCCATATCCATTACATTGTTCCCGGCGGAGCAATATTAAAGGAAGATGGCAGTTGGCACCCTTCCAGAATCGATTTTTACCTGCCCGTGAAGGCTATGTCAAAGATATTCCGGGCAAAGTTCTGTGAAGAGATGAAAAAAGCGGGCCTTCTATCCCAGATACCCGCCAGCGTCTGGGAAATTGACTGGACTGTTAATTGTCAGGCCATTGGCAACAGCGAGAACAGCATCAAATACCTGGCTCCCTATGTTTTTAAGGTGGCTATCTCTGACCATCGTATTGTCAAAGTTGAGGGACGAGATGTCTTTTTCAAGTATAAAAAGACGGGTAGTGAACGCTGGCGTACCATGAAGCTTGATGTCATGGAATTTATTCGTCGATTTCTTCAACATGTCTTGCCCACGGGCTTTATGAAGGTGAGATATTATGGATTTTTGAGCCCTTCATCTTCAGTTGAACTGGATCATATTCGGAAACTTATGGAAACAGCCTATGGGATCAAAGCTGCAGAATCCATATCTGAACAAAAAACGGTGATACCTCCTATTATTTGCCCTGAGTGCGGGGGGGAACTCAAGTATGCTTATTCAGTGCTGCCACATCAGATGATTCCAGAAGATCCAGATTAAAAGGTAGGAATGTACTGAGTTAAAAGCTGTCTGTTTGTTTAAAATCCCGTGTGAACGGTATAGGATATCTGCGCCAAAGCTTTCAAAAACAGGCTTTTTTTACCTACAAAATATCAAAGATCAGTCTGCAATAATTCGATTGCAACGTAATTGATGAAAACACACCTCTTTCCCACCGGAGGTTTTCCCGCTTCGGTGGGATTTCCCTCCTGAACTATTCCAGGCAAAACCCTTATGGCAAAATCAGGCATTAGCTCCGAAGACGGGCTTCTTGAACAAAGGATTGGGATCGACCTTGCAGGTCGACACAATCCTTAGTGTTGAACAAAGGATTGGGATCGACCTTGCAGGTCGACACAATCCTTAGTGTTACAATATTTGCAAATTAACAATCGAAAAAGAACTGGCTGATTATTATTCCGACATGTTGTACAGGGTGAATCTGACAGGCGGCAGCCATGGGTTCATATACGTGCTGTTCGAGCATAAGAGCTACTATG
>DATFIL010000362.1:0-2344 GCA_035270145.1 Desulfobacter sp.
CCCTGCGCCCCCAATGTTCCCCAAGAAACACAACTGATATACCTGCCCTATAGGCGTTTCAAAGGCGTGCGTTATGTGTGTACCGCATCCGGTATAACCCCCAGATTTACAGATATATCTACCCTGGCTATGGCAGATATGCCGCCTCAGATTCCATTTTCCCTGGGACTGAGATCCCAGGCCATCCCCATGAAATTGATCAGGCCTGATACCCAAGGAAAATTTTTTCGGCCTCTGCCCACGGCAATGGTATTAAAAGATAAAACATTTGGCTTAAAACCGGAGAAACGCACGTTTAAAGAGGATATCGGAGAAACCTTCAGTCTTATTTATGCGCCGTTTTACATCAGGCAGCAACATCTTGTGGACGGGGTAACCAATCAGGCGTTGCCCCTGGAAAAACCGATTCCCCCGGAGATATTCGATCTTGATCGGGTCCGGCCCGGTATTGAGACCCATTTCATTGCCGGCATTTGCCCGCGCTGCGGGGCGGATCTTGAGGGCAGTGGCGATTCATTGGTCCTGGTATGCCGGAACTGCCATTCCTTGTGGCGGGCCAAGGGGAAACAACTTGCAAAAATCAAATTCAATACCGCCCCCCCGGCCCACAAAGATGACATCATGCTACCGTTCTGGCGGATCAGCGCCAATATCTCGCCCATCAACCTGTCCAGCCATGCGGATCTGGCCAGGATGGCAAACCTGCCACTGGCAATTCCCCGGAAGTGGGAGCAAAAACCTGTGCATTTCTGGAGTCCGGCATTTAAGGTCCGTCCCAAGATTTTTTTACGGCTGTTAGGCCAGATGACGTCAGCCCAATTGGAACCGCCCCTGTCCCACACCGTTGAAGACAATTTGTACCAGCCTGTAAATCTGCCCGCTTCCGAAGCCATCGAGACCATTCGTATTACCATGGCGGCCCTGCTGAAACCCAGAAAAGAGATTCTTGAGCGTTTACCCGGGACCCATGTGGTTCCCCGAAATATCTCCCTGATTTTTCTGCCTTTTAAATCCTCCCAGCATGATATTATCCACCCGGATTTAGGCATTGGCATCAATAAAAAGGCCCTGGCATTGTCCGGCAACCTGTAACGCGATGATCGAATGACACAATTGAATTTTGAAACAACAGAAAAGTGCACCGTCAATACGCCTGAAGACCTGGCCGATTATCTGCTCAAGCCCCTTGCCATCGGCAACAGAACCATTTCCAACCGGATGGTACTTGCCCCCATGGCAGGACTGGGACACATCGCGTTCAGACAGCTTGTGACGCAATTTTCAGGATTCGGCCTGCTGTTCACGGGCATGTGCTCGGCCAAAGCCGTTCCCCATGAAAACCCCGAAAGATCCCATATATTTTCCTGGCGACCCGAGGAACTGGACCACACGGTATGCCAGATATTTGGCGCAGAACCTGAAATCATGGCCCAGGCTGCCCGGCGCATTGAAGCCGAAGGATTCTTCGGGGTGGACTTGAATTTCGGGTGTTCCGTTGCCGCAATCTGCAAAAAAGGATGCGGGGCCGCACTTTTAAAAACACCGAATAAGGCCGCTAACATTGTATCTGCAGTCAGAAAGGCTGTGTCATGCCCGGTTTTTGTTAAATTCAGAACCGGATGGCAGGATGATCATCACTTTCCTGTGACCATGGCCCGGGCTTTTGAAAATGCCGGCGCTGATGCCCTGACGTTTCATCCCCGGGTCGCCCCGGACAGAAGAAGCCGAAGACCCAGATGGGAGCTGATCGGAAAAGTCCAGGACGCTGTCACCATTCCCGTGTTTGGCAACGGGAACCTGTTTGCCCCCGAACATGGCATCAGAATGATCCGGGAAACCGGCTGCCGGGGGCTCTCCATCGGAAGGATGGCCGTGGCCCGGCCCTGGATTTTTGCCCAGTGGACAAAAGGTTTAAAACCGGACCCATTCATTTATATGGAAACCGCCCTGGCCATGGCAAGGCTTTTAAGCACCTATTATGAAGACTATTTTGCCCTGAAAATGTTTAAAAAATTTGCCCCGTATTTCTGCGCCAATTTCAAATTTTCCAACGCCATTTTAAAATCCATGATACGGGCTGAAGATATGAACGAACTTTGTGACAACATACGGCATCTTCTGGACCCGCCGCCCCAGACATTGCGCCTGCCCAATATCAATCTGTTCGTTTGACAATCTTGCCGTCATTGGATATATGCTAAGCAATAATGACAGAAAACAATAAATTGGATCTGACACAATTTAAATGCCGGGGCTGCGGGGCCTGCTGCAGACAAAACGGCTACGTTCGTCTGGGTGTGAAAGAACCGGATATCATTGCCGATTTCCTGAATATGGATGTCCG
>DATFIL010000363.1:0-2116 GCA_035270145.1 Desulfobacter sp.
CAGATGGCCACCCACAGCATGTTTACCCAAAACCCTTGGGAATCCTGGGCCTGGTACCTTTACCGGCATACCGTGTGTAAAAATGCAGAACCCAATTCAGGCCACCGCGCCATAGTCCGAATGGAAGAGATTTTCAAAGACAGATTCCGTCTGGTCACCCAGAATGTGGACGGTCTTCATTTGCGGGCCGGCAACAGCCGTGAACGAACCTTTCAGATCCACGGAAACATCAATTATATACGATGCTCCGGAGAATGCACGCCAAAGCTGTTTGACTTCCCAAAGGAGATAGGAGACAAGGAAAAAGACCAGCCGGTTACCGAGGAAGAAAAAAAGTTGCTGACCTGCCCCAGGTGCAGCAGCATTGCCCGGCCCCATGTCCTCTGGTTTGACGAATGTTACAATGAAACCTGGTACAAGGCCGAATCCGCCATGGCCTGGGCGACGTCCACCGACCTTCTCCTGGTGGTGGGTACCGCCGGGGCCACCAACCTTCCCATGCAGATCGGCGGGATGGTCGCCCGAAATCCTGAAGCGGTCATTGTGGACATCAACCCGAGCGATAATCCGTTCAGGCAGTTTGCCGCCCGTCACGACCGGGGGATTGCCCTTGACGGGCCCGGAGGTGAATTTTTACCCGAATTGCTATCCCTGTGGGAAACATAAAACTATTTAGGAAACCGGAAAGCCGCACACCGGTCTTCCGGTTTCCCGCCTTCATCTTTTTTATCTGAAGTTTAAGGTTTGGTCGAGAAGCTTAAGGGTGGGAGGATTGACCTTAAGACGACCCAGCGCTTCTCGAGAAATCCACCCGGCATCCAGGGCATCATCTCCGGGAGTGGGTTCTCCACTGATATAGCTTGCCGCAAGATCCACAATATAATAATGAAACCTGACCCGCCCCTTGTCATCCCTGTGAATGGATTCAAATGAACATATGGGTTCCCCGGCCTTGATAACAATTCCGGTTTCCTCAAAAATTTCCCTTTCAGCCGCCTTTTGAAGGGTTTCGCCCAATTCCACACTGCCGCCCGGGATTGCCCAGACGCCCCTGGCCGGGGGATTGCCCCGTTTGACCAGCAACACCCTGTTGTCTTTAAATACAACCGCGCCCACGGCAAGGGCGGGGCGGACAGGATATTCTTTGGGTTCACTGTCAGGCGTGAGTTTCATATTTTTTCATCCTTGATAAGTATGGATTGCAGGCCATGCATTAAGCTTGGGCCCCACATATAAATTTCAGCATATGCTTGGCCAATTTTTGGGGGCCTTCCAAATGGGGAACGTGACCATATTCTTCAAAGATATGAACCCGTGCACGGGGAAACAATTCTTCTATAAACGGTGCGGTCTTCCAAGGTAAAAGAGAATCGTGGCGCCCCCAAAACAGCATAACAGGCATGTTAATTTCTTTGCAAAGATGATTTAAAGCGGCTTGTTCCAAAGATATTTTGCCGGATTTTATTGAATCCATATCCAGCAGTTCATCAAATATTTTGCCAAGCCATTCCCGGTTCCCGATGGCCTTTAAAATCATATATTCTTTGATACAAGTCGTAAGCGTCGGGCTTTTTCTAAAAATCCTGGATTGTAACCTTTCAAAATCCCCGGGAGAACTTACATGAAAAATATTGGACCCGGCCAGGGCTTCATCATAAATAGAGGGATTACCGGGCAGGTGGAAACCGGCCGGCCCCACCAAAGACAAGGATTTAACTTTTGAAGGAAATTGGGCCGCAAACTTGGTGGCAATGGCACCTCCCATGGAACAGCCGGCAAGGTGGAAAGAATCCAGGCCGTTCTCTTCAATGAACCGCCCCAGCCAATCAACATAATTGCTCAAATTATAAACAAGATCCGGGTCCATACCGGAATTTCCAAATCCCGGCAGATCCGGAATGACAAGATTTAACTTTTCATTTAAAAATTTTGAAATGAAATAAAAGCTTTCTTTTTTATCTCCGAAGCCATGAATCAGGACCAGGGTTTCTTTTCGCTCCGATCCGATTTTAGCCCATTCCATAAACGGCGGTCCCTGGTGGCTGTGAAGGCTTGCCCCCAACCGCTTTCCGATTTTTTTACTAAAGGCCTCTATCATCGCCTCCCCGGCTTTGGC
>DATFIL010000364.1:0-7437 GCA_035270145.1 Desulfobacter sp.
CAGGATTTTGCCCTTGGCCGCAATCATCTCAAATTCGTCATTGGTAATGACATTGGGGTTGTCCACGGCCAGGTGAGCGTATGCGTCGCCTTTCAGTACATCAGGGCGCCAGCCGGCAGCCAGAATAACTGCCCCGTAAAGTTCTCCGTCTGGGTCAAGAGAAAGGATATCTTCTCTGCCTTCATTATATTTCAGGTATTTTTCATGGGCCGCTTCGGGATCCAGTTCTTTGCCGTTCTCATCCACCAGCTCTTCAGGAGGTAGCGGAAAGGGTACGTCAAAGGGGCTTTTTTCACCGGGTTTTTTTATGGTTACCGTGAATTCACCGGGCTGACCGGCAATCCGCGCCACAAGGCTGTTGGTTCTTACATCTATGTTGGTGTTGCCCTCAACTTCCTGGATAAGTGCGTCAGCCACCGGCGCCTGAAGCGTTTCAAAGGGCAGCTGAACAGGCGTCTGGTTGCGAAGTTTGGCCGCATACCCGCCAATGGACGCCTCTTTTTCTACGATGGTGACTTCATAACCGGCTTTGGCTACATCAAGTGCTGCAGACATACCGGTTACGCCGCTACCGATAACCAGCACCTTTTTGGAAAAGGACTGTGTATGGTAAGGCTTCGGCAGATTGACCTTTTCCAAACGGATCATACCCATTTTGATATAATCTTCAGCCTGCATTTGAATCTGGTCAAAGTGTTCGCCATCATCTTTCTGATCTTCGGTCAGGGCAGGGTAGGTTTCCCGGGAATGGGGCCATACCACGCCTTCTCTTAAATTGACCCGTTCAATAATGCATCCGGAGAAGTTAAATACATCAAAATTCACCCGGCGGGAACAAGCGCCGATAACCATGGTGTTGACCTTGCCTTCGTCAATATCTTTTTGAATAAGTTCAACACCTTCTTTGGAGCACAGGAAGGGGTGGGTGGTGCAGTTGATACCCTCTTCTTCGGGGATACCTGTTAACGCTTCCATGTCAAGTGTATCACCGATACCACAGCCTGTGCAGATATATACGCCGTATTTTTTATCCATGCTTTGTTACCTCCTCAGAGTCTGAATGGCTTTAAGGGCCATGCCGGTTGCATTCTGGTTGGATGTCACAACATCGGCCGGTTTATTGGCACACCCTGCTGCAAACAGGCCGCCTTTGGAAAAATCATTGATAATAAAGCCTTCTTCATCAAAAGTCAGATCAGCTGTGGGCTTATCAATGGCGCAGGTGGGCTGCATTCCGGTGGCCAGCACCAGCATATCAACGGTTTGTCTGATTTTGTCCCCGGAGATGGTATCTTCGGCCACAAGATTAATGTTGCCGGTACCGCTCTCTTCACTGACTTCGGCAACCTTTCCTTTTACAAAAAATACGTTTTCATCTTCTTTGAGTTTGGCATAGAAGTTTTCGTATTTTCTGCCTGGGGTGCGCAGGTCAATGTAATAGATGTAAATTTTTGCATCGGGATATTGCTCTCTGATATATGTGGCATGTTTTAAGGATGCCATGCAGCAGATATATGAGCAGTAGGGTAGATGATTTTCATCCCTGGAACCTGCACATTGGGCAAAAGCAATGGTTTCCGGTGCCTTGTCGTCGGATGGACGGATAATTTTACCTTCGGTGGGGCCGTTGGAAGAGGCTAAACGTTCCAGCATCATGTTGGTGATGATATTCTGGTACCGGCCAAAACCAAGATTGTCTATGCGGGTGGCATCATAGGGCTGCCATCCGGTGGCAAATACAACGGCACCGACCTTCAGGTCAAATGTGCTTTCTTCCATGGAAAAATCAATGGCGTTATATTTGCAGGCTTCCTTGACTTTTTCCCGGTCTTCCGTGCCCATGGCAGGATCCATGACATACCGTTGGGGATAGGCCATGTTGTGGGGCAGGTATGCGGCTTTGCGTCGATCCATGCCAAAGTTGAATTCATTGCTGATTTCAGTTTCGCACACTTTTGCACATTCACCGCAGCAGGTGCAGTTCTTGTTTACATAACGGGGTGCAGTTTTCACTGTGACGGTGTAATCCCCGGGCGTGCCGCCAACGTTCTGTAGCTCGGAAAGTGTGTACACCTTGATGTTCTTGTTATCTTTGAGGCGTCTGTAATTGATTTCAAGGCCGCAGGTAGGCGGGCAGAGTTTGGGGAAGTAGTGTTTAAGCTGGGAAACTCTTCCGCCAAGGGATGCTTCCTTCTCAATCAGGAAGACTTCGTAGCCCACTTCGGCAGCTTCCAAAGCGGTAGTCAGACCGCTGATTCCACCACCAACCACCATAATGCTTCCACTTACCGGGGCTGAATTTTCTGTAGTCATGCTGTCCCTCCGTGCATTTAAGTTGTGTAGTTGTGTTGTGTATAAGTTTCAAATCTTTGTATGCCGGATCCTGGCAAAACCAATTATATCCGGTTTAAGCCCGGGGCCGGCATCCTGTTCTCCTTATTTGCAAGACTGCAAATTAACCTATAACAAGACTGAAAATTAACAATACTGCAAATTACCCTATAAATCGTTTGCTTGCAAGCTTGCAAAAAAGGAGACAGGGCCGGGCAGGCATAATCTGAAAAACCCCCAGGCACCGGTAAGCCGGCACCTGGAGGTTCATATCAAGACATCCTTAGGTTAAAACGTCTTACCCTACTAGTCGGATATAATTTTATGGTACGGTTCTTTTTTCAGCGTCCATTCATTGGTCTTTTTGTCATATGAAGAGTTGACAAAGCAGAACCATTCTTCGTCATTCTGGCCCATGAAGTCGCCTCTGTAGTAGAAACCAGGGAAACGGGATTCTTGACGGAACTGAATGTGACGGGTATGCGCCTGAACAGTGTAGAGACGATGGATAATTTCCCATGCTCTGAGCAGTTCATGCAGATCGCCGGCAGCGATTTTCTCAAGGTCTTCACGGAACATTTCGAACAGGTCCATGAGAACTTCAAGAGATTTGCCGTTGGTCATGTACATAGCACCGGTACCAGCACCATACTCATTGGTCATTTTCATCAGACGCATGGCCATACCGGCAGGTTTGCAGTAGTGGGGGTTAACGTCTGTGGCTGTACTGTAGTCACAGTTATCCAGGTAGTTGTATACCGGATAGTAAACCATGTCGACCAGTTCCTGGTCAGTTTCAGCAAACCCGCTAACCTTGTCGCCTTCGGCTTTCAGGTACTGGAGCATGGATTTGGCAATGATACGGCCTTCTGCATGGGAACCGGAGGAGAATTTATGACCGGAGCATCCAACGCCGTCACCGGCAGTGAACAGACCGAGAGCGGTGGTCATTCTGTTGTAGCCCCATTTGTAGGAATCAGGTACCCAGTCTTCTTCAGGACCGGAGCACCAGATGCCGCAGCAACCGGAATGAGAACCCAGCAGGTACGGTTCGGTGGGCATAATTTCAGAGTCTTTTTTCTCGGGCTCGGTGTTGGTAGCACACCACAGACCAGCCTGGCCAACGGACATGTCAAGAAAATCTTCCCAAGCTTCTGACTCAAGATGTTTCAGTTCTTTTTTGTCCATGGTTTCGCCAAGTGCAGCAAGGGCTTTGGTGGTTTCCATGATGATGGGACCGCGGCCTTCTTTGTATTCTTTCATCATCAGATGGTTACGCAGGCAGGTCGGTGTTACGGCAGCAGTTCCGTAAGGTGCATATTTTTCAAGCTCTTTTTTGCTTTCTTCGTTACCGGCATAGAATTCACCAAGGCCGTTAACAACTTTTGCTTTGAACAGCAGGAACCATGCACCAACAGGGCCGTAACCGTCTTTAAAACGGGCCGGGGTGAAACGGTTTTCCATCATGGAAAGTTCTGCACCAGCTCTAAGCGCCATGGTGTAGGTGGAACCGGCATTCCATACAGGATACCATGCACGGCCTTTACCTTCAGCAACGGAACGGGGCTGGTAGATGTTAACCGCGCCACCGCAAGCACACATCATAACCTTTGCGTTGATGATGTAAACTTTGTTTTCACGTACGGAAAAACCAACCGCACCGGCAACTCTTTTGGGATCATTTTTGTCGTTGAGGATTTCAACGATGAAAACCCTTTCCAGGATGTTTTCGTCGCCAAGGGCTTTTTTAGCGGTTTCAGCAACGATTCTCTTGTAAGATTCACCGTTGATCATGATCTGCCATTTACCGGTACGAACCGGAGTAGCGCCTTCTTTCAAGGTACCCAGCTTCAGGCCTTTTTTGCCGTCCATGTTTTTGCCGTCATCGGTTTTTTTCCAGATGGGAAGTCCCCATTCTTCAAACAGATGTACGGAATCATCAACGTGACGGCCAAGGTCAAAGATCAAGTCTTCACGAACAATACCCATAAGGTCATTACGAACCATGCGGACATAATCTTCAGGTTTGTTTTCACCGATGTAGGTGTTGATAGCAGACAGACCCTGGGCAACAGCGCCGGACCGTTCAAGAGCCGCTTTGTCAACGAGCAGGATTTTGGTGTCGTCGTCAGCCCATTTTTTGATTTCAAATGCAGTGCCGCAGGCAGCCATACCACCGCCGATGATCAGAACATCAACGTCTCTTTTTTCTACCTCTGGCTCTCTGACAATTTTAAGTTCACCAGCAGGTTTGTTAGGTAATGCCATTATATACCTCCAAAAATTTTAATAAGTATTCAGAAATTAAACCTTAGCAACCTATGCTAGTTCAGTGGGAGCAACTAGTTCATAGCCATCGGCTTCCTGAGTGGAAAGCAGGCCTGAAGACAGGTCTTTACCCTTCAGGTCTTCATAAGCGTTGGCTTCGCCTTCGGGAGTGGTTCTGATGGGGAATTTGAAACGTTTTACAACGCCGTTTCTAAATTTACAGGTCCACATAATGTCCTCAGTACCCATCATGGGCTGTACAGATGCGCCCATGGGCACGAAGTCAGAGTAACCTCTTACTTCAATGGCCTGGGAGGGGCAAATTTTTACGCAAGAGTAGCATTCCCAGCACTGATCGGGTTCTTGGTTGTAAGCTTTCATTTCATTAGCATCCAGAACCATCAGGTCATTGGGGCAGATGTACATGCATGCGGTTTTGTCCCCGCCTTTACAGCCGTCACATTTTTCTGCGATTACAAAAGATGGCATTTAAAATACCTCCATAAATGTAGGTTAATCATAAAATTGCACAAATATCGTTGTGCGACAATTTGTATCTATCTAGATTAAGGCCAGCCGAAAAATCCGAAAGGCCTGTAATTTAAAACGCTTGGGTTCCGAGGATATAGGTTGAATCCATCTCAAGTTTCATTCAATAAACCTTTTTCCTCAAAACAAATGATATGGGAATAACACCCTGACAAGGTCTATGTCAAGAAAATTTAAAAAAAATGATTTAATGACTTCTTCAATTTTTTTGAATGATTAGCGCTTTGACAATATATATGTATTTTGGATCTGCCAGGCACTATATATTGTGAATAAATGCATTAAAATCATCTGGAAAAATTAGTTGTATCCTGGTAGGTTACCTGCCGGTTCTATATAACTTGATTTCTACCGTAATTTTAAAATCATAAAGGAAAAAAAATGAACGATGAAATGCTGCCTGTGGCCTTGGATGACCCCATGGAATTTAACTGCAGTCCGGACAACTCTTGCTTTAATCAGTGCTGCAGGGATTTGAATCAGGCACTGACGCCCTACGATATTCTGAGAATGAAAAATGCTGTAAATTTTCCGTCCCGGCAATTTCTGCGGGAATATACATCCCGGCATACCGGGCCCGGTTCCGGTTTACCGGTGCTTACCTTTAAGACCAATCCAGCCACCGGCCATGCCTGCCCTTTTGTTACGGATTCAGGATGTTCTATATATAATGATCGTCCTGCATCATGCCGCATGTACCCTTTGGCCCGGGCCATTGTAAAGGACAGAACCACCGGGAAGAATGTTGAGTATTTTGCCTTGATTGAAGAAGAACATTGCAAAGGATTTGGCGATCAAAGCAACAAGACCGTGGCCCAGTGGCTCAAAAGCCAGGATGTGGAAGACCATAACACGCAAAATGATAAAATTCTCGAACTGATCAGCCTTAAAAACCAGATCCGACCCGGAAAACTTGAAGGCGCTGAAGAAGATATTTTTTACATGGCTTTATATGATCTGGATAATTTTAAGATTCAAATTAAAGAAAAAGGGCTTCTTGCTTCAATGGACCTGCCCGTGGAATATGTGGAAAAGGTTGTGGCTGATGATTTAAGCCTGCTTAATTTCGGTATTGCCTGGATAAAATACCAGTTATTTGGCAAAGATTTGGAAATTCAGGGCTGAAAAATTATGGAAATCAAAGGAAAAACGGCGCTGGTGCTTGGGGCGGTCAAGGGAATCGGCAAAGGCATTGGCCTGGATCTTGGCCGGCAGGGGGCAAGCCTTATCCTCACCCGCCATGACTGGCCGGATGCCTTCTGTGATATGGAGGCGGAATTTGAAAAGACAGGTGCGCCACACCACATAATAAATGCTGATTTACGTAAAATCGATGACATAGAGCGCTTGGCAACGTTTATAAAAGATCGGTATGGACGTCTGGATATCCTGGTGAACAACATTGAACGCGGTGGATGGCCTACGGTTCATGGGGCATATGTTGAAGCGCAGTGGGATCTGGAGATTGAAACAACGCTTAAAGCCAAACGTTGGATTTTTGAAGCGGTGTTTCCTTTGCTAAAGGCCGGTGATGACGCCGTTGTCATTAATATTTCTTCTGTTGCGGCTATAACCGGAAGATCCGGCCCTGCTGCCTTGGTTTTCAACGAGGGATATTCAGCAGCCAACCGCGGGGTCCGCATACTTACCGAAACATGGGCCCGGATGGGGGCACCTTCGGTGCGGGTGAACGAATTGATGCTGGGTATTTTTGAAACCCGCCATGCCCAGGGTACCCGGGGGTGGCGGGAGGTGCTGACAGATGCGGAAAAACAGTCCCTGGTCGATCATACCCTGACAGGGCGGACCGGCCGAATTTGCGATGTTGTCAAGGCGGTCAATTTTATTATTAAGGATGCCCCTTACATGACCGGTGCTACCCTGCGCATAGACGGTGGCTTTGTCCTGGGCGGTGCCCCGGTGCCACCCATGCCCCGGGGTATTGTCTAATTTTTTATTTTTATCCCTTGCCGTGTCTGTATGTGTTTTTGTGCCGGATGTGTATTTAAAAAATTGAACACAATAATCAATTTTTCTTAATATATGCTTTGGGTAAATCCACCGACGTGATATAGTCGCCGCCGTATGTCACAGATCCTTCAAAATTTTTTCAATTTTAAGGATCTGTGCGTAATACCCTTGTCAAACAGGTCTACGGAGGTATGCGATTGACATTAAGGCAACTTGAACTATTTCTTGCGCTTGTGAAGACACCCCATTTAAGTCAGGTGGCCAAGGATTTCGATTTGACCCAGTCGGCAGTATCCATGTCCATAAAATCCCTTGAAG
>DATFIL010000365.1:0-3821 GCA_035270145.1 Desulfobacter sp.
TAGAGGCTGTTTAAAAATTAGGGGGGATTGGGACCATTCTCAGGTGATTGCAGCCGATTCGTCTATTTTTAAACAGGCTCTTATAGCCTTAAGATCCGCAAGATATTTCTGCCTCACTTGTCCTAAAAATTTCAGCACAGCATCGGAGGCATAATCCGGGTAAGTCCACTCCAGGGTTTTAAAGCCTTTTTTGGTGTACATTAATGTCAGGTCAGCATAAATTTTCTGTCCGATGTAAATCCTGTGGGAATACTCCTTTCCCGTGGCCAGGATAAACCGGGAAGACAAAAGATACCCCGGGTCAATGTTGATGGATCTGTTGTTCCGGTCCAGGCACTCCGCTTCAATCTTGTTGGTGTTAAGTTTGATCGAAGCAAGGGCATCCTGTTCTATAAGCGGTTTGAATGCAATAAGCCTGCGAAACAACGGTTCACCCATTTCCCTGTAATAATAATCCGTAAAATCAAAATCCAGCCAGGGGGAGATCATGTCCACGGAACCGCCCACAGCTTCAAGGCGTGGGAAGACCGATTCCAGGACCGTCTTATCTTTCATGAAAACCGACATCACAAGTTTGGCCGGAGCCGGTGCTTTAGGGGTACTCATTGTTTAACGGGGATTGCCTCGTCAATGAGCATAATGGGAATATCATCCCTGATTTCGTACTTAAGGGCACAGGTGTTGCAGATCAGCCCGTCCTCTGCCTCGGTCAATTCCACAGGACCTTTGCATTTGGGGCAGGCAAGAATTTCAAGCAGTTCTTTTGATACAGGCATAGCAGTATCTCCTTGCATAGTCTTAATTTTTTGAAATTTGCATGGACTGCAGTCTATAATAAAAGCCTTTTGCAGCCATCAGGTCATCATGGACGCCTTGTTCAACAATGGTACCATTTTTGAGTACAATAATCCGGGAGGCGTAATCTATGGTGGACAATCTGTGAGCAATGACAAAGGCAGTACGGCCCGCCATCAAATTTCCCAAAGCCTTTTGCACAACTTTTTCTGCCTGGGAATCCAAGGCCGAGGTTGCCTCGTCTAGAATCAGCACCGGTGCATTTTTCAACAGCGCCCTGGCAATGCAGATTCGCTGCTTTTCCCCCCCGGACAAACGGGAACCAAGCTCTCCGATTATGGTATCATAACCCTTGGGAAAACCGCAGATAAAATCATGGGCAAAGGCGGCCTTGGCTGCCGCTTCAACCGTGACATCATCTGCATCCAGCTTTCCATACCGTATATTGTCCCGCACGGTCTCGTTAAATAAAATGGGCTCCTGGGTCACAATGGAAATATGGTCCCGAAGGGACGCAATTGTCAGGTCCCGGACATCGTGTCCGGCAACAAACACACTGCCCTCGGTCACATCATAAAGTCTTGGGATCAGGTTGACCAGGCTGGTTTTTCCGCCGCCGCTCATGCCGACTAAGGCCAGAGTCTCTCCGGGTGCGGCCTTAAGATTGATGTTCTTTAAGGCCAACGGTTCTTCAGCACCGTAGGCAAAGGAAACGTTGTTAAAAACCACCTCACAGGATGATGCCTTAAGGGGCCGGGCATCGGGTTTGTCCACCACATCATTTTGGGTTTCCAGCACGTCAAAAACCCTGGATGCGGCAGCCATACCTTCCTGGATGGTATTGTTCAGGCTGGACAATTTCTTTACCGGGGCATAAAGCATCATTACAGCAGTCAAAAAAGAAAAAAAAACACCGGGGGTGGATGTGCCGTTAACCACCCGCATTCCGCCAAACCAGATAACAAACGCGATGCCTAACCCGCCTAAAAATTCCATAACCGGAGAAGACAATGCCCGTGTCATCACCTTTTTCATTTCTAAACGAAACAGTTCTCTGGTTTTTTCCTTGAATCTGGCCGTTTCAAAGGACTGAAGATTGAATATTTTAACAATTTTTGCCCCGGAAAAAGTTTCATGCAGAAAGGCATTAAGATCTGCCATGGTTTCCTGGGATCCTGTGGAAAACTTCCGGATTCGTTTACCAAATATGACAATAGGATAAAAGGCAATGGGCAGGACAAGAAAGGCGCCTAATGCAAGTTGCCAGTCCCGGTAAAAAAGAACAAACAAAAACGCCACAACAGAAAAAGAATCCCGAAACAGACTGATAACGGCAGTGGAGACCATGCCTTTGACAATATTGACATCATTGGTGATCCGGGACATGAGCGCCCCGGTCTTTTCTTTGTGGATATATGAAATGGGCAGGTTCATGATCTTTTCATAAAGGCTGTCCCTGAAATCGCGGATAATATGCTGTCCCACATGATTCATCAGGTATTCCGACCCGTATGAACCAGCCCCTTTTAGAAAGAATACCAAGATGGCAAGGCCGGGAATGAGCAATAACTTGGTACTGTCTTTGGCAATGAAAATATCATCAAGAACAGGCTTAACCAGCAGGGCCATGGTACCGTTGGCACCTGCCACCACCACCATACATAAGGCGGCCAAGGCAATTCTTTTCCAGTGTGCAAACACCATCCGGATAATCTTTTGCCTGCGTTCTTTAGACAATCTGGTTTTTTTTGATTTCATGGCGGGGCTATTGCTTTACAGATTCTATTGTCAAGTTCCAAAAAACATGAGAGCATAGCCTCCCATGACAAAGAGTACTCTTATACCCAATTTTTTTAGATTTTACAATATCCTGTGGGGTGCGGCCCTGCCTTTTTTAAAACGGCATCCAAGACTTGCCCCAACCTTTGACAGGCGTATAAATCCTGTTCACCTTCAACCGGCAGATATCTGGATACAGGCAGCATCGGCCGGGGAGGCTTACCTTGCCGTATCGATCATAAAGGCCCTTAACCCGGACAGGCCGGTGACCATACTGTTGAGCACAACCACGGATCAGGGCATGGAAATTTTAACACAAGCGCTGTCGCCAAAAAAATTTTCAACCCGTATCAGCCTGTACGTTGATATATTCCCCTTTGACAGCCCAAAGGCCATGAACAAAGCAGTGCAACAAGTTAACCCTGCTATCATGGTTTTGCTGGAGACCGAACTGTGGCCGGCCCATCTTTATGCGTTAAAAAGAAATCATACCGCCGTATTGCTCATCAACGGCAGGTTATCCAGAAAAAGCAGCCGGAATTACAGACTCACCAAAACGTTCTGGCGATCTTTTGCCCCGGCGCGTATCCTGGCAATTTCTGCCGGGGACGCCAAAAGGTTTTCCCAGGTATTTTCCCACACCCGTGTTGATACCATGAACAACATCAAATTTGACCGTATAAAAATTCATAACACAACCGGTAATGCTTCGGCCTTAGCTGCAATTGTGCCCCGGGAACTGCCCCTGTCTATTTTTGCCTCCTTCCGCCGGCAGGAAGAAACGCAGATCATTGACATGATCAGAGCGCTAAAAAAAGAGGTGCCCAACCAGGTTATTGCCCTGTTCCCCAGACATATGCACCGAACGGCGCCATTCTTAAAAAAATTGAATAAAAACGGCTTCAAGGTTTACAAAGGCTCGCAGATATCATCCATTCTAACCGGTCCGGCCATTATTCTGTGGGATAAATTTGGAGATCTGCACCAGGCCTACAGCCATGCCGATGTGGTTTTTGTCGGCGGAAGTCTTGCGCCTTTAGGGGGTCAGAATTTCATGGAACCCGCAGGCTTAGGCATTCCCACAATAATCGGTCCCCACTGGCAAAATTTTGCCTGGGTGGGAGAAGAAATCTTCAAGACGGGAGCCGTAACCCGATGTAAAAACCGGCAGCATGCGGTTAAAACCATGTGCAGCTACCTGGTAAAATCCGGAGGCCGAGAAACCCGTATTGATGCGGTGAAACATT
>DATFIL010000366.1:0-3008 GCA_035270145.1 Desulfobacter sp.
CTGATTCAAGACCATTTAGAATAACCCAGTTATTTTTATATGACCCCCCTGTTCTGACCTGGCGCTTTGATGCCGTATTACCGGACCCGACGACCCAAACAACTTTTGTACCGCCCGGCTGGATAGAAACGCTTTTTTGCGGGATAATAATTGATTGTGGTGCGTCGGTCCGCTCAATCGTAGCCCTGACAAACATGCCGGGGAGAAGCAGGCCCTCGGGGTTGGCAAGGACGGACCGCAGCTTGATAGTTCCTGTGTTTTCATCGACGGCCAGATCGGTCGCTTCCAAATTGCCTTTGTGCGGATATATCTCGCCGGTAGTGTCCAGAAACAACGTCACTTCAAATTTTTCAGATATGTCGGCGTTTATACGGCTTGTCATCAAACATTTCTGCAATTGCTGGGTCTGGCCCGCTGATTGGGATAAATCAACATAGACCGGATTGAGTTGCCTGACAGTTGCCAGGGCCATTTCCTGCTGTGCAGTTACCAAAGCGCCACGGGTTACGGCAGACGGACCAATATATCCACTAATCGGTGAATAGACTTTTGTATAATCCAAATTAATTTTTGCCGTTTTGAGTTCCGCTTCGGCCAGAGACACGTCTGCTCGTGCCTGTTTAAGCCTGGCCGTGGCATTATCAAATTCCTGCTGGCTGACCGCATTTGCCTGAATCAAATGCTGATAGCGCTTCTGAAGGACCTGCGTATTTTCCAGTTCCGCAAGTACGTTTTGAAGATTGGCCTTTGCACGCTGATAATCAGCCTCATAACGCGCCGGGTCGATTTGGTAAAGCTGCTGGCCTTTTTCAACAAAGCGTCCCTCCTGAAACAGGCGTTCCTGGATAATGCCACTAACCTGTGGACGAATCTCTGCCGTCATGGAGGCCCTTACCCGTCCAGGTAAATCATTTGAAATGACAATCTGTTGCGGCCGTACCGTTATAATACCAACTTTTTTGGCAGATTGCCGGCTGGGCCTTTGTTGTTCTTCCTGCTGAGCAAAGGCGCTACGCTGTTCATTTTGAGACCATTGAGAACCTTCATCCCCGCATCCACTTAATAAAAACAGACAAAAACCAGCCAAAAAGAAAACATTTTTCATTTCTATCTTTTTCCATTTTTCTGAACGTCCAGCACATCTTCGATAAAAAACGCTTAGCAAACGGGGTTTTCAGTATGAACCTTTTTCCTAAAAAATAAATCGGTAGGCAATCCCGTAAGTATCAAAGCCCCCCTCATCAAAAACCCCGAACCCTCCGGACCAGTGGTCATTGTACAATACGAGTTGATGACGTTTGAACTTCGGTAACGCCAAGGTAAGCTGAAACGGCCAGTAAAATTTCCATTGTGATCGTTCTTGATTAACATGCTTTTTCCGATCATAACTGTTGATTTGTTCAAAATAGCCCAGCCCCACACCCGTTGCCAGGGTTGTGTAAAGATACTTATTCCAGGGAAAATCGGTCCATTTCAATGTTCCGGCAAAATTTATGTTATAATAATTGTCCCCACTGTTTTCTTCGAATCGAGTGATGGAAGGAAACACTTCTAACTGAGGATAAAAGGTACGATTGCCCATTTCCCATTGAAACTCCGTAACAGTGTAATAAACACTCAATTTGTAGATATCTGCACCGTATTCACCTGTAAGGGTTTCAAATTGGCCTGTTATGTCGCCTACAGTATCGTTGCTGGACATAACCCCAACCCCGAATTCCACAGCCCATGGTCCCAACCCATGATGGCTTTTTTCAGAACGGGTTCCCTCAACCCATTTAGACTCATCTTTTGTTGCTTTCACCTGACTTGTTGAACTTAAATTTTCATTGTTTGTATTTTGATACGATCCTTTTTGACCGGTTGCACAACCGCACAGGATAAGTGATAAAAAGATAGTCCAAAAACGTGCTGACGCTAAATGCATATTACAATTTACTCCAATTTGGCTAACAATTATCTGAAAATCCTGTTAATAAATTGTCTTTCTGGCTTCGGCATACAGTGTTTTAATTTGTTTGGGGAAAAATATAAAAAATGATATCGTAACTTGTTCCGGCTTGTCAATAAAACATCGATGAGAAGTGAGATTTCAATTTCAATGATCCAAAGGAGTTGAACAAATGAGTGGTAGCAATAAAGAGACAGAGCAGGTAGACTTTTTAAGTGAAAATGCCAAAATCGTTCTTGAAAGGCGATACCTGAAAAAAGATGCGTCCGGGGAAGTATGCGAAACACCGGAACATATGTTCAGGCGGGTGGCTGCCCATATTGCAGAGGCTGAGAAGAACTACGATTCCAAGACAGATATCAAAAAAATTGAAGATTCATTTTACAACCTCATGGCCGAGTTCAGGTTTCTGCCCAACTCTCCGACTCTGATGAACGCGGGCAGGTCTTTAGGACAACTGGCAGCCTGTTTTGTCCTGCCGGTTGATGACACCATTGACGGCATTTTTGAAGCGCTGAAAAATGCAGCCATCATTCATAAATCAGGCGGCGGGACCGGGTTTTCATTTTCCCGACTGCGTCCTAAAGACAGCAAGGTTGGCTCAACCGGCGGTGTCGCATCCGGCCCTGTTTCCTTTATGAAAATTTTTAATACGGCAACAGAGCAGATCAAGCAGGGCGGGACCAGGAGAGGAGCTAATATGGCCGTCCTGCGGGTAGACCATCCGGATATCATGTCTTTTATCACCTGTAAAAATGATAAAAAAGAGTTGAACAATTTTAATATATCCGTGGGGGTTACGGATGCGTTTATGGCCGCTGTGGCACAAAAAGAGGATTATGATCTAATTGATCCGCATTCAGGGAAGTTAACCGGCCGCCTCAATGCTGCTGCCGTCTATGAGGAACTGGTCAGGCAGGCCTGGGAAATCGGGGATCCGGGCATCATCTTCCTGGATGAGATCAACAGGTTTAATACCACGCCGGGGATCGGGGATATTGAATCCACCAATCCCTGTGGAGAGCAGCCGCTGTTACCCATGGAAGCATGCAACCTG
>DATFIL010000367.1:0-2389 GCA_035270145.1 Desulfobacter sp.
ATTGACCGGACCCGGGACACCGGCGCAGATGGCGGGCTGGATTTCATGGCCGGTCAGTACGGGGATCAATTCGGCGTCGAATTTCTGGAAGTGTCTTATGATTTTACCTCCCACGGCATGCCCCTGGCCCTGGAAACCGGCTGGACGCCCAAACCGCTGGACAATGCCACCGGCGTCTGGTCTACGTGGATAACCATCCCTTTATCGGCCTTACCGGTTCTGTAAAAGAACTGGACTGGTCTCTCAGGTACTTCAGCATAGAAGAAGACCTTAAGAATGACAATGGATTAATCCCTCATGAACAGGACTGGCGAGTTTACAGCTTGAAATGCGAAGTGCCGCTGATCAATACCGGACTGCAGTTCAGTTTTCAGCCAATTTGACTTATAATTTCAGCCGGCATTTTTCTCTTGGCACCACCATTTCGGTGTTTTTTCCCGGCGACGGCACCCAGGATATCCTGGCTGCCAGGCTCCCCGGGGTAGGCAGTGCGTGGGACGAAACCGCTTTCTGCAACTATATTGAAATGGCCTGGCATTTCTGAGTTTCAAAGGTGGCGCTTCCAGTGCAAAACCAACCTACTGAGATAATATTGATGGCTTCGTGAAAAGCTATTTTGGATGGCTTCGACAAATCGACAGTACTGCAGAAATTTTAGCAGGTGAGCACTTTCGATAACTTTCCCGATCTGTAACTTATGGGTCTGACTGAGCATAATAAAAAGGCTCCGGCAGCTATCTCCATTAATAGGGACATACAATATGTGGTGCAGCGTTCTGACTTACTAATATTTGCAAAAACCTAATCACATGAAGCTCATTTGTTATGTACTGAAATTATAATAAACTCAAATGCACAAAATGTATAACTACTTTTGCAAATCACTGTAAGTGCGGTCAGATTATATTAGTGCGCTTATTCCTTTTCTTTCCATAATGTCCAATAGCTTTTTGGATGCACCCGCTGGTTTTTTGCTGCCCTGTTCCCATTTTTGAACGGTTGAAGGGCTAATATTAAAAAGACTGGCAAGCGCTGCTTGGCTTAGACGGAATTTTTTCCGTATGGAAATAATTTTTTCAGGGGTATATTCCTGCACTTCCGGTACACAAAGATTTTCGATATTTTTCATTGTAATCTCATCTACTAAACCACTTTTATGTAGGTCTCTGACAGTATTTGTAATTGATTTTGCGATGGATTTTCTCATGCCTTCACCTCAATTAAGTCTCTATTTTCTATGGCTATCGCTATCTCATCAGGCGATAGCCTCAACAAAATTTTTGACAATTCTTTAAAAGCAAGAAATTCTTTTTTTGACAAATTCGATTTTTCATTTTTGGCAAAACCATGAACAAAAATTGCTCGATCGCCTCTTTTATAACAAATAATGGTTCGACCACCGCCGCTTTTGCCTTGCCCTTCAAAACGAATCCTCTTTTTGTAAAGGTGACCGCCAAGACTTGCATCAAAGTTCCCGTCTGCGACTTCGGTCAAAGCATTATCGAGTTCGTGCTTCGGAATTTTCTGTTTGGCTGCCCATCTTGAAAAATGTCTTGTCATTAGCTTTTTCATTAATATCAATATAGCACTTAGTGATATATTTTCAACCAAATATTTTTTCAACCAGTACATGGCTATTTGCATTCTAATACGAAGAGGCTATCAAACATTCAGAATTATGGAAAGTTTCAGTGGTGGGGATAATCGATCACTTTCCTGATCTGTAAATTATGGTCAAGATTGAGGAATGTAAAAAGGCCTCGGCAGTTATCCTCTAAAATCGGGTATACAACATATCGTTGAGGTATTCAAAAAAGTTCAATTTAATGTTGGATTATTGATTACAAACTCACCGCCCCCCGTACCCTGTTTGGTGGCGGCAAACCCCTGGGAGACTTCAGAAGTCCTGAAGTTCCATTGGAATCCTTCTTTATCATTACGCAAGGAAAAGCCGACATCCGATGTCACGCCTGAGGCGGAGTTGTTAGCCTGGAGGTTCATTAACGTCCGCAGCCCGTCTCCGCCTGAGTTTGAGCCCGACCAATAGTTTGTTGGGGTTTCATACTGCCACCTTTATTTTCAGCTATTTCAGCCATTTTCTAATATCCTCTTTTTTGGGTTCCTTGCCCACGGATTTGACCTCGCCGTCGACCACCACCGCCGGGGTGCCGAAAACACCATAGCTGGCTATTTCCATGGTATCGGTCACTTTGTCTACGGTCGCGTCCGAGCCGGCTTCCACCACGGTCTCCTTGACAATTTTTTCGGTTTGCTGGCATTTCGGACAGCCAGGCCCCAGAATTTTAATTTCCATAAGAAATCCTCCATATATTTTTTCTTTTAATCGTTTACTTTAATCCTGTTATTTTTCCATGATGCCGCCGCCCAT
>DATFIL010000368.1:0-2066 GCA_035270145.1 Desulfobacter sp.
ATTACCAAGGAAGCCTTCCCGGTCATCCGTTACCGCACCAAGGACATCACCTCCTTGAATCCCGTGCCCTGCACCTGCGGCAGGACCCACATGCGGATGAACAAACCCTCGGGCCGTACGGACGATATGCTTATCATCAGAGGCGTTAATGTATTCCCCTCCCAGATTGAAAGCGTTCTCATGGAAAACCGGGAAATCGCCCCCCATTACCAATTGGTCGTTGATCGGGTAGACAACCTGGATATCCTGACGGTCAAGGTGGAGATAGACGAAGCCTCCTTCAGCGATGACATCAAGGGACTGCAGGCCATGGAAGGTAAAATTTCACATAATATCAAGGAGCACTTGGGCGTATCTGCCAAGGTGGCCCTTGTGGAGCCCAAAACCATAGAAAGAAGCCAGGGTAAGGCTGTCAGGGTTATAGATAACCGTCAATTTTAACCAAGGAGACTATTATGGCTGAACAGATATCCATATTCATAGAAAACAAAGAAGGGCGTCTTGCTGAAGTCACGGCAATTTTAAGGGATGCCGGAGTGAATATACGGGCACTTTCCCTGGCAGACACCACGGATTTCGGTGTGCTGCGCCTCATTGTCAATGATAATGATAAAGCCACTACAGCCCTACGGGATCAGGGATTTACCGTGGGCAAAACCCGTGTTCTGGCCGTGGAAGTGAATGATGTACCCGGTGGCCTGAACCAGGTGCTGGATCCGTTAAGTGAACAAGATGTCAATGTGGAGTACATGTATGCATTTGCCAACCCCCAGTGCAAAAACGCCATCATGATTTTCCGCTTTGATGACCTTGAAAAAGCAAAAGTTGTTTTGGCGGAACAGGGCATTAAGGTTATAGACAAAGAGGAAATCTCTAATCTTTAAAGTGCACGTTTAAATTTAATAGCGGTGCTGACCGGCACTGGGTCAGCACCGCTATTGTTCTAATCCATCTAAGGGGCTCACCGTTGCGGAAATATTTTTTTCCATAACATGTGTATAAATTTCTGTTGTTTTAACATCTGCATGCCCCATGAGTTCTTGGACTACCCGGATATTCACTCCGTCTTCCAGTAAATGAGTTGCATTCGAGATAGGGCATTCGGCAAATAAACGGCACCATATCCGATATCAAGGTCTTGTTCAACATAGATACAGATCCCCCCCAAAAAAAATGCTTTTCAAAATCCTTGCCTCTACTTGAAAATCCGTTAACATTCCGTTATGCTAACATCAAAATTCAAAAGTCTTCGGTACCATTCAATCCAGTTTGAAAACTGGCATGTTACTTGCTAAAAGCTTTAAAGAGTCTAAAGAAAGTTAATCCAGACAACTTGAAACGCTTAAGGGATCAAGTCAAGTCATTTGACCGGAACTATATCTGGCTTTTTTAACCTGGTTCAGTCCACAACGAAAGTTAAAAATTCTGTGTCGGGTACACAGACCTTTTTATAAACAGGCGTTTTAATCAACTTGTTCAAGGACCCTATTTCTGACGAAGATCTGGACATGGACGAAGCATATTAATATAATCAACTTGCAGGTTTAATATTGGATTAAGCCTGTACTTATAAAACCAACAAAAGTAAATAAGGAGAAAAGTATGGACAAATATGTATGCCCCTGTAGTTATGTGTATGACCCGGCAGAAGGCGATCCCGACAACGGTATTGATCCCGGCACAGCCTTTGAAGATCTTCCCGAAGATTGGGTCTGTCCTGTCTGCGGCGCATCTAAAGACGTATTTGAAAAAGAAGAGTAACGCCCTGCCCCGGACCTGTCCAGGTCCGGGAATCGCGTAAAACACCCAACGCCGGTTGCGCTTTATTGTCAACCGGCGTTGTTGTTTTCCCTAAAAAGGAAAAAATATGGCTAAATATGAATGCGGTCCCAATGGCTACGTGTACGATGATGCCCCTGGATGTGATGGGAGTCCAGGCGCAAGCCGCCCCTGTGACTACGTATATGATCCGGCAGAAGGCGATCCCGACAACGGTATTGATCCCGGCACAGCCTTTGAAGATCTTCCCGAAGATTGGGTCTGTCCTGTCTGCGGCGCATCTAAAG
>DATFIL010000369.1:0-4824 GCA_035270145.1 Desulfobacter sp.
TTGAACCGGTGGATGAATTTGACGTTGGCATCCCTGAAGCCGTAAATGCTCTGGTCATCATCCCCCACGGCCATGATGGCGATTTTTGCATCGTCGTCGGCTGCCAGCCGACCGGTGAGTGCCGTAATAAATCGGTACTGGCGTGCGTCTATGTCCTGGTATTCATCTACCAGAATATAACGGTACCGGGCCAGCAGGTACTGCCGGGTCTGGTCGGTGTCCACACCGGGGATTTGCCTTTTGCCTTCAAGGATTTCAACGGCTTCGTCAATCACTTTGTTAAAATCAAGTTCCCGGTTCTGATTTTGTCCACTGTGCGGGTCCAGCAAACAGCGACCCGTGATACGCATGGCAAGACCGTGGAAGGTCATGGCTGTCACCCGGGCGCTTCGTTTTCCGGTCAAGGTTTTGATTCTGCGCCGAAGTTCAATCATGGTGGCGTGGTTGAAACACAGGACAAGAATACTTTCCGGGTTGATTGAGCCTGCCTTGATCAGCCAGGCACACCGGTGGACGATTGTTCGGGTCTTTCCCGAGCCAGGGCCTGCCAGCACCAGCAGATTCCTGTTTTCCGGGGTGGCCACAATGGCTTCCTGTACCTTATTCCCCAGGCTTTGAATAATATCTGCATAGGCTTTGGCCGTCATGGCTGTGGTGATGATTGCCTTCTGGCCGGGAAAGTACTGGCGGATGAATTTATCGTGGGAGTGTTGAAAATAATCCCGGACAAAGTCCAGGGCGCTGCGGATTTTTTCCATGCCGAATTCGGCATACTTTTCCATGACATGCACCTGGACATTCTTCTGATCATAGTGCTGGGACAAGGGTTCGTAATCCCCCCGGGTGTACTGCCGGGGCAGGGCGGCCTCTTCCATGGACAGGGTAAATGCCTGGCGGAACACCCCCAGACCGTTTTGAAGGGTGATCACCTTGGTGTCGTGGAGAAACAGCAGGCTTTTTTCCACCAGCCTGTTGCCGTTTCCCTTGAACCCGGACAGAAAAATGTCCTGGGTCATGTCCTGGATGATGTCTGAGAGGAAAAATTGCCCCAGGATCTCTTTCCGGGCGGCTTTAAGGTCCGGTTCAAGATTTTTAATGATGCTTTCAATGCAAACCCGGGCACACCGATGGCGCAGGTCCATGCGTTCCTTTAAAATCTGCCAGGGCACATTGACAAAGACCCGCTGTTGTTCCGCGCCTTTTTTACCGGCGATTTTCAGACTTTTGCCCCCGGACTCCCCCTGGTCAGCAGCCATGATGTGCAGCAAGGTGGTGCAGATATCTGTGGTGGCGGTTTGAAAACCTTTATCTTTAAGACGCTGGGCCATCAGGCGCAGATTGATCAAGTCCGCTTTGTCCGCACTGGATTCCGGGGAGAGCGCTGCCATCAGGTCGGCCATGGCCTTTTCCATGCGGGCAAAAAGATCCAACAGCTCCCCGGCGTTGTTCCGTCCCTTGGGTCGGATAAAGGCGGTCATCACCGACCCTTCCCGGATGAGCCCTGCATTGGCCATGTCGTTCAGCTCATTCATGATGGTGCGCGGGTCCAGGTATTTATCCGGCAGGTTTTCAATGGGGCTTAATGCCTCGCACAGCATGTCCGCCGAGATCAGGGCGTTTTTATTTTCATTAAAAAGGGTCTGTAAAAGCGTCATATATACCGACTGAACGGTTCGGGACAGGTTGAGCGTTTTAAGTTTCTTTTCTGCTTCATCCAGGCTTTTCACCATAGGCACCCCCTTAAAAAACAGGGTGTGGTTGAAATCGCGTCGGATAAAACCGCGTCTCTCCAGCCAGGCCACGGCAATCCTGGCCCTTTGATCATCGCCGCCCATATGCTCATATCCTGCCAGGCGTAAGATCTCTGCCGGGGTGATCACGATTTCGGGAGATTTTTTGCCCCGGTCCTTTAACACCCGGAGAATTTTCTTGATATCCTGCAAAGAAAGCTTTGAATAGGCATTCAAGGAGAACTGGTTATCAATGTCATCCTCTTCATAAAGCAGGATGCAGTCGGCAAGATCCTGGTCCCGTCCGGCCCTGCCGGCTTCCTGGAGATAGTTTTCAAGAGACCCCGGGATATCGGCATGGATGATCAGCCGGATGTCCTTTTTGTCGATGCCCATGCCAAAGGCGTTGGTGGCGCAGATCACAGGGATGGTACCTGATAAAAAATCATCTTGAATGTTGCGCTTGTCCGGTTCGGTCCGACCTGCATGAAATGCCTGACATACAATGCCGCGCTCGTTGAGAAACTGACTTAATGCTTCTGTACCTTTCCGGGATGCGCAATATACAATGGCACTGCCCTTTGTTTCCGACAGATTATCGTGAAGTGTGCGGGCAATGACATCGTATTTTTCAGCAGCTGTGACAGGATAGACGTAAAAGTGAAGGTTCCCCCGGTCTACACCCCCTTCAAAGCTGTCCAGGTCAAGACCGAGTTTTTCATTAAAATGTTGGCGGATTTCTTCTTTGACATCTTTTTTGGCCGTGGCTGTGAAGGCTCCGATCACCGGCATTCGGCCTGTTTGTTTTTTCTGGTCGGCAATGAGGTCTGCCACGTGCAGGTAGTCGGGCCTGAAGTCATGTCCCCATTTTGACAGGCAGTGGGCTTCGTCAAAGATCCAGCAGCCCACCTGGCGGGAGGCGATCAGCTCCACCACGCTTTTGTTTCGCAGCTGTTCAGGAGAGATGTACAAAAGCCCGATGTCGCCTAACCGCACCTTTTCCACCACGGCCCCCCGTTCGGGAAGGGTCAGGCTGCCGTTGATGGCCGCTGCTGCCTGGGTGCCGGTGGCATGATTGAGGTTGTCCACCTGGTCCTTCATCAGGGCCTTGAGCGGCGAAATGACAATGGTGAGCGCCCCGGTACGTTCGTACCGGTGAAGTGCCGGAATCTGGTAGCAGATGGATTTGCCGCCGCCCGTGGGCAGGATGGCCAGGTGATGGCGGCCGGAAAGGGCGGCAGAAACAATTTCCCGCTGGAGCGCTCGGCCGTCGGGCATGGTCCGGTAGGCGTTGAAACCAAAATATTTATTTAAAAGATGTTCCGGATTGTTGTGTTGCGTGCAAAAGCTGCAGGTGTCATTCCCGCAGGCCATCCGAAGTCTTAAAATCAGATCTGCGATACCGTCAAACTCGTGGCGTACCCAGCCGGGAAGAACGGAGTTGCCCCCGGCCACCCGCAGCCAAGAAACCAGGTAAGCAAGTTCCGGTTTCCTGTGCGGGGATTTGTTAATTTCTTCCCAGATGTCACGGGCCGCCGTGGCACAGCCCCGGTCCCGGCACAAATTTAAAAACAGATCCCGGACGCGGCGTTCATCGGGTTTCTCGCCGCCAAGACGTTCAAAAAGCTGACTGATGCCCAAAAACCTTGCTGACGGCAGGTCAAAGGCCCAGGCAAAAAAGGCAATGAGTTCGGGAGCGCTTCGTTTTAAAAGAAGAAAAGCTGCCAGTTGATCTTCAAACAGCACCATGGAAAGTTTTGCATCGGCCACAGGATTGTTCCGTGATGCGCTCAGAAGTTTATATCCTTTGATGAGCCGGTGGTAGGGATTTTCTGGAAAGGCCAAAGGAGAGAGCACCAGGGTGTCAATGGGGATCAAGGACAGGATTCCGGCTTCCGGGCAACAGGCTTGGGCCAGGGACAGGTCATGCGTGATAATATTGTGCCCGAGGACATATGTTGCACCCTGTGCAAATCGGGAAAGCCGTTGGAGTGCCGGGGCTGGATTTGAAATGTTCTCTTCATTGAAAATCCGGCCATTAAATACGGCGCCGATGTGAAACACCGCACCATCGGGTGTGGCTTCGAAATCAATGATCAGGGGATTGGATAGATAATCCTTGATGTCAGGGGGCAGGGCGACAGGTAGATTTGTGAGTCCGCTTGCAGGCATCCCGCCCGATTCCCGGTCTCTATCCTGGACGATCACCATTACCGGAACATTTTTGGGATTAAAAACCCGGTGAGCTGCATCCTGCGCAGGCCGATATCTGTCCAGGAATCCGCGTCCAGTTCCAGCCGGGCATAGGCGCAGGTGGGCAGCTTTTGTATGATTGTGTCTCCCACCCGGTTGCAGAAGTCATGAAATGCCGGATTATGGCCCACAATAACGGCTTGATCAATGTTTGCGGGCAGATCGTCCCGGCAGAACTCCAAAAGGTCGTGGGTGCTGAAGGTGTATAGTTTTTCTGCCACGGTCCAGGTAAAAGAGAGCCCTTTAAGATTGCCGGCAATCCTTTCTATGGTTTCCCTGGCCCGGGCTGCAGGACTTGTGAAAACATTGGAGAAATCACAGCCTGCTTTTGCAATTTCAGGCGCCATGACAGCGCATGCCCGGATGCCCCTTGGGGCCAGGGGTCTGGCAATATCTGCAAGGCTTTTATCCTTCCAGCTCGATTTGGCATGACGGATGAGGTGAAGTGTTTTCATGGCTTAAATAAAATAATTGGGGTCAGAGTAAAATTAAATCTTTGGCTTCCGCCACCCAACCGGCCTTCCTCTTTTCTTTTCCTTAACCCGCCAGCCGGTTAAAGCTTCGATTTCTTGACGGAATCGATCATTGCCGACAATCATGCCCTTGTTGGTTGCCTTTCGGATTTGTTCTAATACAGTGTCGCTGAAATGATGCTTGAACAGTTCACGATAGTTTTTCCGGCGTTTGTCTGAATCCCTTCCAAGGTTCAAATATTCAGGGTGGGGGGTACATAAATCAGAAACATTTCCCAGTGCATTGATCCGATAGCTCGACCAGCGATAATCCTTAGGATTTGAAACAATCCCGGCTCGGACAGGGTTGAGTTCAATATACCTGTAAA
>DATFIL010000370.1:0-2683 GCA_035270145.1 Desulfobacter sp.
AACCATCCGGAATTTTGTACAACTGGACAATCTCTACTATGCCGGCAGCCACGGCTTTGATATCTCAGGCCCGGCAGATCTCACACTTGAAATGCAGAAAGGAAAGGAGTTTCTGCCTGTGCTGGACAAAGCCCAGGGCCATCTGGAAGAAAAGCTGACCAGCATACCGGGCGCTGCTATTGAACGCAAACAATTTTCCATAGCCATCCATTACCGGAATGTGAAACAGGCAGCAACACAATCGGTCAAACTTGCGGTTCGCCATGTTCAGGCAGAACACCCGGAACTGCGCATCACGGAAGGGAAAAAAGTATTTGAGCTGCAGCCCGACATTGAATGGCATAAGGGAAAAGCCCTGACATGGCTGATGAAAAAGCTTGGCCTGGATCTGGACACATATTATCCCATGTATATGGGAGATGATATTACAGACGAAGATGCATTTGAAAGCCTGAACACTATCGGCACCAGTATTGTTGTCAAGGGCAGTGCTCACCCGACATCTGCTGATTTTGTCCTGGAGAATACCCGGGAAACAGCCGTATTTTTAGAAAACCTGTTTGATGAAAAGGAAAGATGATATGACTGTCTGGAATTTAACCTATGAGACCTATAAAGCGCAGGAGCAGGGACTGCGAGAAGCTCTTTGCACACTGGGAAACGGGTATTTTGCCACCCGGGGGGCAAGTGCCCAGGTGTCTGCCGATGACACCCATTATCCCGGCACCTATCTGGCAGGGGGATACAACCGGCTCAAAACGGAAATTGCCGGCAGGGAAATCGAAAATGAAGACCTTGTGAATATGCCCAACTGGCTGTGTCTCAACTTTCGTTTCACGGATGGACAATGGCTCTCCCCTGAAACCGCAACCATCCGTTCCTATTGCCAGGAGCTTGACATGAAAAAGGGGACCCTCACCCATATCGTTGTTTTTGAAGACGAACAACAGCGTCGTATCAGAATGGAAGAACAGCGCTTTATCCATATGGGAGACCGGCACACGGCCGCCATGAAAGTATCATTGACCAGTGAAAACCACACCGGGGCCCTTGAGGTGGAATCAGCCATCGACGGTACGGTCCGGAACCAGGGGGTAAAACGCTACCGCGAGCTGAACAGCCGGCATCTTGAGGTTCTGGAAAGTGAATCGGTGCAGGATGGGCCGCTGTATCTGAAAGTGCAGACCGTGCAGTCTGAACTGCGGGTGGCCATGGCCGCCAGGACCCGGATAACCAGAAAAGACAAGGACCTGGATCCGGCGCCGGAGCTGATCGATGATAATGGATATGTGGGCAAACGTTATACCGTGGATATCAACCAGAAAGAAACCATTGTGGTGGAAAAAGTGGTTCTGGTGCACACCTCCCGGGATTTTGCCATTACCGAGTGCGGTGTGGCCGCCAAGGCAAGGATCGAACGCGCCCCCGGCTTCGACAATATACTGACAAGCCATACAATGGCCTGGAAACACTTGTGGCGGCGGTCCGATATCAAAATGACCGACCGCAGAAAAAAACGGCCGGACTACCATCCGGAAATGGTGATCAGACTGCATATCTTTCATCTACTGCAGACCGTATCCAAAAAGAGCATTAACCTGGATGTGGGGGTGCCTGCCAGAGGCTGGCACGGAGAAGCCTACCGGGGGCACATTTTCTGGGATGAACTCTATATTTACCCGTTTATCACCTTGCAGCATCCGGAAATCACCCGTTCTCTTCTGCTGTACCGGTACCGCCGGCTGGATACGGCCCGGGCCGCTGCGAAAAAAGCCGGATTCAAGGGGGCCATGTATCCCTGGCAGAGCGCCAGTAGCGGCAGAGAAGAAACCCAGATTGTGCACCTGAATCCAGAATCAGGGCGGTGGATCCCGGACAATTCCCAGCTGCAAAAGCACGTAAATGCAGCGATTGCATTCAATATCTGGAAATATTTTGAATCCACCGGGGATATGCAGTTCATGTCTGCGTATGGTGCCGAGGTGTTGTTGGAAATTGCCCGGTTCTGGGCAAGCATTGCCACCTATAACAAAGACCTTGACCGGTATGAAATCTGCGGGGTGATGGGACCGGATGAATACCATGAAGCCTACCCGGATGCGGATGAACCGGGGCTGGACAACAATGCCTATACCAATGTCATGGCAACCTGGGTATTGACCCAGGCGTTACAGGTTCTGGAAATTCTGCCCAAAGACCGCATTGAAGAGCTTTATGAAACCCTGCACATCACAAAATCTGAAACAGATCTGTGGTGGGATATCAGCCGGAAAATGCGAATCATCTTTCATGATGACAACATCATCAGCCAGTTTGAACATTACGACCAGCTCAAGGAACTGGATTGGGATAAATACCGGGGAAAATATCCCAATATCCAGCGCATGGACCGCATTCTGGAAGCCGAAGGAGACAGTCCCAACAATTACAAGATAACCAAGCAGGCAGATGTGCTCATGCTATTTTACCTGTTCTCCGCGCCTGAACTCAAGACCCTGTTCAAACAATTGGGTTATCCGTTTGAATATGAAACGATCCCCAGAAATATCGATTATTATGTCCATCGCACCACGTATGGATCTTCTTTGAGCTGGGTGGTCCATTCCTGGGTGTTGGCCCGGTCGGATCGGAAACGGTCCTGGAAGTTTTTTTTAAAGGCCCTGCAAAGTGATGTTGATGATAT
>DATFIL010000371.1:0-5631 GCA_035270145.1 Desulfobacter sp.
GGTATGGGTGGATGTCCGGGTGATTGCGGCCACCAACAAAGATCTTGAATACGAAGTTGAAAAGGGGACTTTTCGAAAAGACCTTTATTACCGGCTCGGGGTGATTTCATTAACGCTTCCCCCCTTGAGAAAGCGTAAAGAGGATATCCCCTCACTGACCAACCATTTTCTGACCATGAACCAGCAGAAATTCGGCAGAAATCTCAAACGATTTTCCCAGCCGGCCATGGAGGCCCTGTGCAACTATCACTGGCCGGGCAATATCCGGGAATTAATGAACGTTATTGAACGGGCTGTCCTGTTGTGCAAGTCAGATATGATCACCCTGGAAGAATTGCCGTCGGTTTTCCATAATGCCAAACCGGCTCAGATGGGCTGCGATGCATCGGAACTTTCCCTGCCCCGGGAATGGGAATCCATGACCCTGCCACAGGTCCGGGAAGCCGTGTATGAACAAGTGGAAGCATTGTATTTGTCCATGGTGTTGAATAAAACCCGTGGTAAAATTGGAGAGACTGCAAAAATTGCAGGCATTCACCCCAGGGGCTTGTATGCCAAAATGAAAAAATTGGGACTGGATAAAGCTGCGTTTAAAACTGAAGGATAAGTGTTCATGTATTCGCCCTTTAACTACCAGATTTCTGAGTATGACTGTGTACCCACAGCCATTACCAATGGGATCTCTTTTTTATTCCAACGCAAGGAAATACCTCCCATGGTTATCCGGCATATTTACCTTTACTGCCTTGATACAGTGGGGCGAGACTCCCGGTTCGGTGTTGGCGGTACCAGTAAATATGCCGTACGCCTGGTGGGCAACTGGCTTAATTCTTACCGGATGAAATCTTTTTCCGTTGCCACGCAGTTTCTGGAAAAAGAACAGGTCTCCCTGGCACCGGGCGGACAGATTGAATCCTGCCTGTCTAATGGCGGGGTCGTGTTGTGCAATATCCTTTTGACCCCCCGTGATGAACATTATCTTATGATAACGGCCATAGATGAAACATGGATATACTGCTTTGATTCCTACCGCAGGCAGTCCATCCGCGGCATGAAGGGAATGGCCCGGATGATTGATGAAGGGGACGGCCGATCAGCCAATCTGAAAATAAGACGGGACTGGGCCGGTCAGGAGCAGGTAGAGCGTTTCTGTCTGGGGCCCATACAGATGCGTGAAAGCCTTTTAATCCAGCGGATATCTTAGGATTATTGATTTTCAAATGACATAAATGACATAAAAAAATCAAATATGAAAACAATATTAATCTACATATTCGCGTGGTTGGGAATGGTGGTCATCGCTGTTGCCAATGGGATAGTGCGAGAGAAGCTATATAGCCAAGCAATGTCGGAATTGTCAGCACATCAATTATCGACGTTAATAGCAATCATACTATTGGGTATTTATATTTTTGTTTTAACAATAGTTTTTCAAATTCAGTCAGCCAAACAAGCATTTACGATCGGCGGTATTTGGATGATTATGACGGTAATTTTTGAGTTTGTTTTTGGGCATTTTGTAGCAGGACATTCTTGGACTACCCTTTTTATGGATTATAATATTTTAAGAGGGCGCGTTTGGGTTCTTGTGCTCATTTGGACATTCGTTGCCCCCTATCTGTTCTACCGATTGAGATTCTAATCGGGATAGGACTCAATGTCATAAAGTTGAGCGTTAAATATAAAATAAAAAAATACGGTATTGGGTACGAGGGGGGATTTCTATGGCAGGAAAAAACAGCGGCGATGCTGCCTGCATCACCGCTGTTAAAAGTTGAATCTTCATTATATCTCTGTAACGCCTTTCTAAGCGACTGACTTTCCCATCATTGACGTCAAGGATATCTGATCGTTTAGTTTTTTAATATATTGGGTACTGAAAGAGAACCTAATGGAAGTACGGTTACTTTGGCATCTTTGCCTTTTTCTTCAAATGCTTTTTCCAAAGCCGCCTCTACACTCTCAAAAGGTTTAATGTGAACCGCTTTTATCTCGTCTTCCGGCAGCTCAGTAACGCCCCAGGTCTGTGCCCAGGTATTTATCTCAGCCATTTTACCGGCTTTATGATAACCTAACTTATATTCAATTTTTATCTTGTCAAGAACCTCTTGGGGGGTATCACAAGAAGCCATCAGGTCAAAGAAAGTTTTCCCGCCTATGCCCATTCTACATTGTGATACAAATATTAATATGCCGCCCTCTTTAAGCGCAAGCTTACCATTGTCTATCGCTTTTTGAGACTGGTAAAGGTCTATATCCATAGGATAAGGCGCCACAGAAATTACAATGTCAGTTTTTTCTTCTATGTCAACACAAAACACTTTTTTGGCACTGTCTATGGCATCATAAAATGATTCTACAAGATCCCCACACGTGGTTTCATATACATTATGGTCTTTATCTAAAACAGTCATAATGGAAAACACTTGAATATCTTTTAATACATTCATGGCGTCCATCATATCTTCATGTACGGGATTACCATCTAATGCAAGGGCTTTTGCACTTTTATTTAAAGCTAATTTATGGTTTTGTGTTATCGTTTCATAAGATGCTACGCCAGGTAAGAAGCTTTTTCTGCCACCCGTATATCCCGCAAAATAATGAGGTTCCACAGAACCGATAGCGATAGTTTTTTTAGCTTCGGCTACAATTTTATTAAGATACATCTCAGTACCGTTTGTAGATTTGCCTAAATATACCATCTCATCATTTTTGGAATCATGTGACCATATTCTGTCTTTTGCTTTCAGGTCTTCATAAATCTCTTTTCCAAAAATGTATTCAAACTCTTCATCATTTGGGGCTCTATGCGCACCTGTAGCGATAATGAAATAGATATTTTTATCTTTTATATCATCATAGATTACCTTAAGTACTTTTGCTGTAGGTGTAGGTCTAGTGCCGTCATTTACGATAAAGACGACTCTCTCATCACCTTCCATAAACTTTGCAAAATTGGCTTTTTCCAAATTTTGAGAAAATTCAGAGGCAAATTCTCTTTTTTCTACGTCATTTGGAAAATATACACCTTGCAGATTATTATCATTAATTTCAACTTCAATTTTTTCCTTACCATATGGTATCTGTACTTTTGCCATTGTGTTCTCCTTCCTGGAGTTATTTTAACAATTTTATATCGGAGTCCCTTTAAGTTTCTTGTCATAATTGGGTTTTCGTTAACGGTCACGGCGGATAAAAATTAAAATCTTCGGCATATATTAAATATTCCGGGGATTAAGATTCTTATCCGCCGTGGGTTCCAAGAAGAGCGTAAGCTTATCATTGGACGAAAAGACCATTTATGTATGGGCTTGGGTCTAGCGTATCGGGCCCATCTGATTTATTTTTTCCATAAAGGTATCAATTTCTGCCTGGCACAACTGTTTGTCACCATTAGGGATTTGAACCAGATGGATTCGTTCGGGATTTATATCAAGATTTTCAAGGGTTTCCTTCATTCTTTTTACCCGTTTTTTGGCTGCTTCTTGGCCGTTATGGTTACATTCGTCATCCGGGCAAACGCCCACCAGAACGCCCCATGCCTGATTAAGGAACGGGGTCAATAACAGATTTTGATCAATACGGCCGCCACACAAGTTCACCAGGATTTCATATTCTTTCTCTTCGATTTCCGATTCCGGGAGTCTGGAGTTCTGAATGTCAGGATGGTATGACCAGTTACAGGCATACATAATGACCTTGGCAGATTCACGGGAGTGGAGGAACTCAACTGCTCTCCTCTCCAGTTCAACCTTGTCGGTACCGAATGATAATGGGATGGTGATCGCTTCAATGGGGCAGATCTCAACACAGATGCCGCAGGACTTGCATTTTACCGGATCCACGACAATACCCTCACCGTCAATAAAATCCCGTGCATCATGGGGGCAGGCCCTGACGCACTGCAGGCACCTGGCGCAGGAACGATCGGTGATAGATGTGGTACCCGGACCATAATATCCCAGTTTGACCAGATCTCTTCTGAGGTCCAGCATAATATCCGTTATTTTAACCCCGGACGAACAGGCCGCTTCGCACCGTTTGCAGAAAAAACAATTGAACGATTTTTCCGCAACTGCCGGTGTTAATTCCACTTCGCCGGTCAAAAGTCCGTGGGCTAAAATGTTTTTAGCCCTGGGGGCATCGGATTCCCAGCGTGTGTATTTAAACATGGGGCAGTGCTCGTAGCAGTATCCGCACCGGATACACTTGGCCAGCATGCCTTCCCATTTTTCTAGATTTTCAAATTTTGTTTTTTCTGTCTGCATAACAATAATCCCTGTTATCCTTTATCAGCTGTTGACAGCATATCTAAGATCTGTTGCCGTTACCCAGTCTTCCGGCGCCTGCTGCAGCTTGCCGGGATTGAGAATATTATTGGGGTCCAGAGCCGTTTTGATGGCAGCCATCATTTTTAAGGAATCCATTTTCTCCACCTTGAAGGCATCCGCTTTGGAAATACCGATACCGTGTTCAGCAGAAGTGGTCCCGTGGATGGAATTTACATATTCATAAATTTCGGCAATGGCTCTCTTGGCCCCCTGCCACTGCGCTTCCCTGCTGGTGTCCATCATGATTTTGGTGTGCATGCACCCGGAGCCGCAATGTCCGTATGCCGTCATAATGATGCCGTTCTTTTCGGCGGCTTCATGGATTTTAGCGGCCATATCCGCCATCTTGGAGTAGGGTACTGCCATATCGTCCGCCAGGGATGTGGAAGCCAGGCCGGCGTCAAATTGTGACAGTGCCGGAAATAATTTTTTACGGCCCATGAAGATCTGTTCGCGCTCTTTGGCATCAAAGCTGTACCAGAGGTCGGCACCGTTGTTCTTTTCGCAGATCTCTTTCATTTTTTGAACTTCGTATTCCACAGCTTCCATAACTTTCCCGTCAGCTTCAAAAAGCAGGGAGGCGGCCACTTCCTTAAGGCCTAAGCCCATGGTTTTGTTTACTGCCTTGATTGCAACGTCATCCACCAACTCCAGCATGGAGGGAATGGTGCCTGAGGCCATGATTTCACCAATGGCATTGCCGGCATCCCTGAGACTGTCAAAATTGGCAACGCCCAGGCATCTGAATTCAGGGATGGGTACAAAACCGATGATGGCTTCCACCACAACACCCAGGGTGCCTTCCGAACCGACGATGAGTTTGTGAAGCTGGTAACCGGATGCTTCTACCCGGGTATGGGCACCTAAAGTGACCAGGTCGCCATTGGCCAGAACCACTTTCAAGCCCATGACCGCATCCCGGGTGGCGCCGTATTTTACGGAACGAACACCCGATGCATTATTGCCGATCTCACCGCCGATGGTGGCGATACGTGAAGAGGCCGGTGTCGGGGGATAGAAAACTCCGTAAGGTTTAAGTGCGGCATTGAGATCATCATCCACCACACCCGGTTCCACCCGGCAGTAAACATCGGGCATGTTGATTTCAAGTATCCGGTTCATGCTCTTCATGTCCAGAAGAATTCCGCCCTGAATCGCCACGGTCTGCCCGCACATTCCCGAGCCGCCGCCCCTGGTGACAACTGGTATTTTTGCATCATTGGCATAGGCCATTACTTTTTGAACCTGACCGGTATTGTCAGGTCTGACAATAACCCATGGTGAGGCATGGTAAACA
>DATFIL010000372.1:0-4800 GCA_035270145.1 Desulfobacter sp.
AAAAGAAAACGTCCTGGCCTTTTTGGATAAAGGAGCAGATGATCGCAAATTCCGTATAAAGTATGATAACTGTTTTTCAATGGAAAAATTTGCAACTATGGCAAAAGAAGATGGCTTTGAGTTTACTGTAGAAGAACTGCAGGCAGTATTAAAGTTAAATGGAGACTCTTTCGATTCATATGGCAACCCGCCCAAAAAGGGAATTTGGGTATAAAAATGAACGCTGCTGTTTAGGAACGGGTTTTAAATAACTTGCCCATTTTGTTATATCCGGGAGCGCGGGCGGGACGGCCGCGCTCCCAGGTTAAATTATTTTAGACTCGTTCCCTAGCGGCAGCACCGCTAAATCTCTTAGACTGGTCAGCAGAGGGCTTGCCGAAACAAGTCCAAGCCTTTAGGCTTGGGTAGCTGACTGCCCATCATCGTTGCCGGTTTCAGGGTAAACCATTTTTCCGGTCATGGATAAGTCGTATCCACCCAATTCGTCAGCCGTTCTTTTAATGACCTTACCTTTGAGCATGGCCAGAAACAATTGGACGCCCTGCTCAAAAAAGCTGTCTTTATTGACAAAAAGATCAAAACGCTCCCAGCACAGGGAAATGAAATCCAATCCCAGAAGGTTGGCCACGGATCTGATGCCGGGCGCAGCATGGGCTTTTCCATGAAGTATGGCCAGGCCTGCATCCATATGCCTGGATACACAGTTCTCATATCCGTTAATGGATTCACTATCCACTTCAACCCGTTTTAATTCCCGGTCCAAAAGCTGCCGGGCCCCGGTACCAAGACGGCGATTGACCATGGTAAGCCCTTTTTGGGAAAGGTCTTTTACAGATGAGAGCCTTAGGGGATTATTTTTTTGAACGATCAAGCCCTGCTCTCTATGGCACAGATTGACAACCGCCGGGGCCTGGGCAAGCTCTTCGTCCATGAACGGGAAAGCGGTATCGTTGTTCTCATCTGCCGACCGGCAAGCGGCAATGTGACACAAATTTTTTCTTAAGGCTTTAAGCCCGCCCAGACTGCCGGCCAAGCCGAACAGCGCCATGTGTTCACTGTGTTTCAAATTGAATGTGGAGATCAGGGTATCCAGCAGTAGATCATTGGCGCCGGATATAAGAACCAGTCCGTGATATGGGGGCAGCTTAGCCTGTTCCGGGAAGTTCCGGGTGCCGTTTTCAACCCATTGGCGGACAAAATCAAGGGGAAACAACCATTTCCCCGTTACTTTAGAAGCGGGCAGGCCCTTTTCAGCAATCAGGGAATAGATCATTTTCTCGTTTACATTAAGATATTTTGCCACCTGTCGCGTGGTAAGCATTTCGTCCATGTTGTGATGCCTTTGGGATCGCTGTTTAATAATCTGTGAATCACAATATCCGTATCCAGAAAATCATATCCCAGTTGTTTGACCAGAAGCACGCCTACCGTACTTTTTCCAACAGCCGGCATACCTATTAACGAAACGCTCAGGTCTTGAGATATCACTTATTCCTTGTCAATACACATAAATGTTAGTCGTTTAGTTCTCCGGCATGCTGATGAACGGTTTTGGTTCTGGGCCTAAAGTCCCAGATTTTTTCGCACCCCAGGGTGACCAGGAATACCGTGCCGGCCACCATGATAATGGCAGCCCCCGAGGTCAGGTCAAACCGGTAGGACAGATAGAGGCCGGCCATCGTGAAACAAACGCCCAGCAAGCTTGAGCCGGCCATCATGGTGCCCAGGGACCGGGCATATTTTTCCATCATGAACGGTGGAATGGTAAGCAGCGCAATCACCATGATCAGCCCCACGACCTGGATTACCATGACGACGGTAAGTCCGAGCATGGCAATCAGGGAAAAGTATATCCCGCGCACCGGAAGTCCCCGCAAGCCTGCAAACTCCTCGTCATAGGAAATGGCCATAAGTTCTTTATAGAAAAAAACAACCAGAAAAAGAATCAGGGCGCCGATGAGGCCCATAATCATCAGATCTGATCCGGGCACGGAGAGAATGCTGCCGAAAAGATAGCTCATCAGATCCACATTATATCCCGGAGTTAAATCCACCAGAATTATACCGAATGCCATGCCCACGGCCCAGATCACACCAATAACCGTATCGGCCCGTTGCCGGTTGTTCAGGGTAACTGCCGCCATGACCAGGGAAGCCCCCAGGGAAAACCCCATGGTAGAAGGGATCACCGGCCAGTTAAAATAAAATGCCATACCGATCCCGCCATAGGCGGCATGGGCTATTCCGCCGGATAAAAATACAATACGGTTCACCACCACCAGGGTGCCCATGATGCCGCAAATAATGCTGGTCAGCAGTCCTGCGGCCAGGGCATGGCGCATAAATTCGTACTTAAGGATTTCCATCGGCATCTCCACTTCTTTTTAGCCCAGCCCCGGGAAGCCCCTGGGCCAGCACCTGGACCCGGCACACATCTTCCACTGTACAGTTATACATGGCTTCAAGTGTCTGCCCTTCAAGCTCTTCTTGGGGGTGGTAATGCAGCCGATGGTTCACGCAGGCCACGGATTTGACATAACCGGACACGGCAAACAGGTCATGGGTGACCACCACAATGGCCACATCCTTATTAAGGGTTTGAAGCAGGTTTAAAAAATCCCTCCGGCCCCCGGAGTCGATGCCGGCCGTGGGTTCGTCGAGAAGTAATAGGCGCGGCCGGGTCATCAGAGACCGGGCGACAAACACCCGCTGGCGTTGGCCCCCGGAAAGTTCCCCGATCTTTTTGCGGGCGTGTTTGGTCATGCCCAAGTGTGCCAGAGTGGCTAACCCATCTTTTTCACACTCTTTTCGGGTCCGCCGGGACTGCCCGAAAGGCCCTCCCGTACCCAGGCATCCCATAAGCACCACATCCAGGGCGGTAATGGGAAAATCGACATTGGTATGAACGTTTTGGGGCACATATCCCAGGGCCTGGGTCAACTTGCCTGGACGCTCACCTAACACCCGAATTCGACCTTTATCAGGCTTAAGAAGCCCCAGGATCAACCGGATCAGGGTGGATTTCCCCCCGCCGTTGGGGCCGATAACAGCCATAAAATCATATTCCCGGATGGTCAGATTGATGTCGGAAAGGACGGCATCCTCTCCATTGTAGGAAAAATCCACATGTTCAACCGTGACCAATGCTTTTTCTAAATTCTCAACTATTTCAGAACCTCCTTGAATTGTTCAGCCATTTTTTTCATATTATCCAGCCAGTCCAAAGCCAGGGGATTCGCCCGCATGACCTGGCCATTGATCTCCTTGGCCACAAGTTCTGCACTTTTGGTTGAGAACTGGGGCTGGACAAAAACCACCTTGATACCTTCGACCCCGGCATGCTCGATCAGTTCCTGTAATTCGGCCGGTTTCGGCGCCTTGCCTTCTATTTCAATGGGGATCATTTTCAGGTTGTAATCCCGGGCAAAATACCCCCATGCCGGATGAAAAACCATAAACTGCATACCGGCTTTGTCCTTTAACATCTGGGTTAAATCCTGGTCAAGGGCATCAATCTCGTTGATAAAGGCATTATAATTGGCCATGTAAAAGTCCTTGTTTTCATAATCTACAGCAACAAGGGCGCCAACAATGTGGTCGGCCTGGATTTTGACCAGCCTGGGGGAGAGCCAGATATGGGGATCCAGCCCGGAATACCCATGATCTTTCTCGTGGTCATGGTTTTCTTCTACCTGGATCTTGTCATCATGATGCCCTGCCTGATCTTCATCTTCGTGATGATGGGCAGCCATGGGCTGTTTTTCTATGCCTTTGTCTGTGTGGACAATGGTCATATCCGGATTTGCGGATACAATTTTGTCCAACCAGAACGTTTCAAAGGGCACGCCAATGGAAAAATAGAGACGGGTTTTAGATAGTTTTACCATCTGTAAAGGTTTTGGCTCATATGTAGCCGGGTTTGCCCCGGGCTTGACCATCACGGAAACATTCACTTTATCTTTGCCTATTTGCTGCACAAAATATTGCTGGGGCACGATGCTGACAAACACGGGAACCGGCGTTTCAGCCCGGGCCGGTCCGTAGAACATTGCAATGATTGAAATAACCGTAAAAAACTTAACAAACCATTTCATATCGGGCTCCTTTTCCGGATGGGCACTAATTAAAATCCTCGTTGTCTTTTTTAAACTCTGGAATTTTAAGCACAGGCACCCCCTCTTTTTCCAGGGTCTTTTCCTCTTCCTTGGTTGTGTTTCCCCGGATCTGCTTGAACTCCTTGGCCCCGTAATGCATTTCCAACGCTTCTTTGGCAAAGGATGAGCCTACATCCTCGTAATTGTTTTCAACGTATCGGCTCATTTTTTCGGCAAGCTCGGCCATGGCATCCACTTGGGCCTGGGAAGCCATCTCCTGTCCTGAACCAACAGGGTTTGGGGAGGCCGATTTCCGTATGGCCACAGCAGACAGTTTGGGACTTACGGAGAAACTGTCGCACACCGGGCATTGCAGAAGACCCTGCTCCTGCTGCCGGTTGAGGTCATCCCGGTCATCAAACCAGCCTTCAAACACATGGCCATTAATGCATTCCAAATCAAATACTATCATATGATAGGAATACGTTATTTCACCATTTTTTTCAATTGAGAAATACGCGCCAGATCCTGTTGCGAGCGCACACAGGGGAACAGGCTGTTGTTAGTCAGTGCCGGATGGGCCGTGATATCAAAACGGGCATTTTTTACAGCATCCGCCCACATGGGCGTATGGGGAATGGGGGTGTAATAGGCCAGAACCGGGGTTAGCCCTAAGCCTTTCACCAGGGTGATGGACTCTTCCACT
>DATFIL010000373.1:0-3252 GCA_035270145.1 Desulfobacter sp.
CTGGCCATCACCTTCACCAATAAGGCTGCCCAGGAAATGAAGACCCGGCTTATGGAGATGACCGGTCTTCACCAGATACGCTTTGAATGGGTGAGAACCTATCATTCCGCCTGCCTGATGATCTTGAAACAACATTGTCAGATCATGGGCTATACGCCACCGCTGCAGGTGTTCACCGTATACCAGCAGGACAAGCTGATCAAAGAGCTGTGCGTAAAAAACAATATTGACAAAAAATACGCAGGCCGGATTCTTTCATCCATTTCCCGGGCCAAGAACGACGGTGATCCGGCCAAATATTTTGACCGCAAACCAGGATTTTTCAACATTCGCATGGCCGATATTTTTGCCCAGTTTGAAGAACGCCTGGCCCAGATGAACTGTGTGGATTTTGACAATATCCTGCTCAAGACCCGGGACCTGCTCCGGGACAATGAAGATGTGCGCAATTTTTACCGGAATCTTTTTTCCTATATCCTGGTGGATGAATACCAGGACACCAACAACCTGCAGGAGGAACTGACCTCGCTTCTATTAGGCGAACACCGCAACCTGTTCTGCGTTGGGGATGACTGGCAGGCCGTATATGGATTCCGGGGTTCCAACGTGAATCACTTTTTACGGTTTGCAGAGAAATATAAAGAGGCAGAAATTTTCAGGCTGGAAGAAAATTACAGGTCTGCCGACGAAATTGTCCAGGCCGCCAATGATCTCATTGACTACAACCCGGACAAAATGGATAAACGCTGTTTCTCACAGAAAAAAGGCGGGGTGGTGGATATCTATGAATTCATGTCCGATGCCCATGAAGCCGAGTGGGCTGCCAGGCGTATCCTGAATCTTAATAAACAGGGACAGGGCATTCCCTTTGACAGGATGGCCGTGGTCTACCGGACCAAATTCTGTTCCCTGCCCTTTGAAAAAATTTTCCGAAGATTTCGCATTCCTTACCGTCTCATGGGCGCCCAGGGCTTTTTTGAACGTATGGAAGTGCTGGACATCAACTCCTATTTAAGTGCCTCGTTTTTCCCCAATGATGATCTCTCCTTTGAACGGATTATCAATACGCCAAAGCGGGGAATCGGGCCTGCCATGATTAAAAAAATCGCCGGCCTGCGTGCCCAGGGCGGCAGTCTTCAGGGCGCCGCCCGAATCATGGTCCGGGACAGGCTTGTGACCAAAAAGGTACATGAAAATATGTCCGAGGCCCTGGATATCCTGGACACCATCCATGACATGGCGCCGGCCATGGCCATGGAGACCGTCATTGACCGCACCGGGTATATAGACTTCCTGAAAAATAAAACAAAAACCGATGGGGAATTCATTTCCAAAAAAGAGAATATCGAACAGTTGATCCACACGGCCCGTACCAAGGACACCATGCTGGAATACCTGGAAGAGGCCGCCCTGATCCGGGAGGACAAAGACGAGGACGACCAGGATGAAAACGGGGTGGGCCTGCTTACCATTCATTCGGCCAAGGGGCTGGAGTTTGACGTGGTGTTCATCGTCGGATGTGAAGAGGGACTGTTCCCCCACTGGCGCTCCATTGACGAGGGTGATGCAGCCGTGTCCGAGGAACGCCGACTCATGTATGTGGCCATGACCCGGGCCGAGCGGTTTTTGTACCTAAGCCACGTCAACTACCGCAAAGGTGATTTTGCCACCCCCAGCCGGTTCATTGATCAGGTCCGGGAATGCCTGGCCTAGCGCCTTGGGCGCTGACTTTTTAATATGGATTTCTTTTTGGGCCTACGCGAACCCGTATCCCAGGCTGCTACCCGGATTCTGAACCGTGGGGGCCGGGCCATCCCTTCGAACCATAAAAAGGTGTTCATCACCCTTTTTTTTATTATTTTTATTACGGTTAGCGGGGTGGGCATTGTGGTACCCCTGCTGCCCATCTATGCCCATGATCTTGGTGCCGCAGGCATTTACGTGGCCATGATCTTCGGGGCCTTTTCCATTTCCCGGGCGTTTTTTCTGCCCTGGTTTGGCAGCCTTTCGGATAAAAAAGGGCGCAAACACTTCATTCTGGCAGGACTTGTGATTTACATGATGGTGGCCATTGCCTTTGTCCAGACCACCAATGTGGAGGGACTTATCGCCATCCGTTTTATCCAGGGCGCAGGCTCTGCCATGATCATGCCCGTGGTCCAGGCCTATGTGGGGGAAATTTGTCATAAAGGCACCGAAGGATATGCCATGGGGCTGTTCAGCTTATCCATGTTTTTAAGCCTGTCTTTGGGGCCGTTGATGGGGGGCGTGATACAGCAGGCCTGGTCTTTGAATGCGGCATTCTACTGTATGTCCGTACTGTCTGCCCTGGGCGCAGTCCTTGGCCTTATCTTTCTGCCGCCTTTATCCCAAGAGCAGCTCCACATCAAAAAACGCGCTCCTGCCTCCCTGGCCGTGGTGATCCGGGACCGGGAACTGGCCGGTCTGGTGGTTTTCAGGTATGCCTATACGGCCTGCATCGGCATTGTCTGGTGTTTTATGCCCCTGTATGCCGGCAAAACCTTTGGCCTGGCCGGCGGAAAAATCGGCTTGCTTGTAAGCGCCGGGGTGTTTGTGTCCGGTGCCTTGCAAATGCCTATGGGCTATGCTGCGGATCGGTGGAACAGGAAAATCATGGTGGTTGTCGGCGGCATGTTGTCTGCCGCAGGTATTTTATACCCGTTTTGGGCCGCTTCATTTATAGATCTGCTTGCAGGCGTCTGTATCTTCGGGCTGGGCGGGGGAATTTCCATGCCGGCTCTGACGGCCCTTGCCGTGGTTAAGGGCGAGCAGCGGCAGGCCCATGGATCCGTGATGGCCATTTTGACGTCCGCCCACTCCCTTGGCATGTTCACAGGTTCGGTCATGGCCGGCCTGGCCATGGACTTTTTCAGCCTGTCCTATGCGTTTCCCTGCGGGAGCGTTGTCATGGCTGCAGGTGTTCTTCTGTTTCCTTTACTGCATCGCCGCAGTCGTTAAACCACGGAAAACACGGAAGAACACGGAAATATTAAGCACTTTGCGCTCTAATTTTCAGTGCTTTCCGTGTCTTCCGTGGTTATAACCAACCCTTATCCCGGCCATTGGATATGCAGGGGCCGGGTTGCGGCAATGAGCCAGATCCCGCAGTCTTCAGTCACCGGTTGATCCTGGGCTGGATTGATTTTTATGCTGCCATCCGGCAACTGAAGCGCAAAGCTTAAAAAGCTATATTTTTCCATTAAAAAAAGATGGAGCGCCCACCATGTCATG
>DATFIL010000374.1:0-4461 GCA_035270145.1 Desulfobacter sp.
AAGAACTGGGGCTGAAACCCGGTGTTCCGGGAAAAAAAGCGATTAATGTGCGCTTTGAGGTGGTTCCCCCAATTAAGATGCCCGGCATTATGAAAGAAAACGAGGATGTGGGTGGATTCATGGTTGCAGAACCGGTTGCCACCAAAGCCATCAAGGGGGAAATCGGCAACCTGGAATTTTATTCTGCCACACGATGGGAGAATCATCCCTGCTGCATTGTGGCCATGCAAAAGGACTTTATCCAAAAACATCCTGAAGCTGTTCAGGAGTTTGTATCCCTACTGGTGGATACCGGCGAATATATTGAAAACGACAAGGCACGGGCTGCCGACATTGGTGTAAAATTTTTGGACCCCGAAGGTAAAATGGGCCTGGCCCCCCAGGTGCTTCAAAATGTATTTTCCCAGCCCATGGCCATCCGCTGGGACGGACTCTATCCGGAAGCAGCAGATCTTGATAAAATTCAAAGATACATGCATGATGTCATGAAAATCGGTAAAATTATTGACCTTGAAAACTTTATTGAGCCCAGTTTTGCCAACATTGCTTTCAATCGATAACCTTAGGAGTTATGATGAAAATTACAGATCCCCAAGTCATACTTAACGGAGAAAAAGACCTCATTGCATCTGTCCAAAAAGATCTGGACCTTGATGGAGTCAAGGATCTATTCAAGGAACGCCTGACCGTAAACGCGCTGTCCCCCAAAGGCGGCCGGATTGTTGTACATGACAATGATGTGGCATTCAGGCTTGATTATGAAATCAATCTGAATGGCAGCCTGCTTTTTGACCGGGACGGCAATCTGCTTGAAGACAGTGAAAGTACAGCATCAACACCACCCCATGATGAAGATGAGGCATCGGCATCAGACTTGGATGACAATTCATCCATGAACCTTCCGGATTATGATGATGCACTGGATAAGGCGCCTGGAAAAGCCCAGGCAGAGGCTCTGGAATCGGAAGATCTGTCTGATGATTTCCAAGATGCTGAACCCGGATTGGAAATTGAAGACCTTGAAAATGAATCTACCATTGATCAGGAAAACGCAGAAAATCTTGAAGCCGATGACGGTGATGAACGGATTCATGATTTACCCAAAGAAGATGATATAGAAGATTTAAGTGTTGATGAATTGACGGATATAGACTTGGAAAGTGAGGATAAGGAAACCACGGGGGGCGGCCAGGATATGGATGAGGATATCAGTGATATTCTCCAGGAAAGCCGTAATTTCTGGGAAAAGAAAGAATAAGAAAGTAATAAAAATTAAACGAAAAAATTTGGCAAAAAGGCTTTCTGGATAGAACCCTAAAACCTAAAATCAGGAGTATTATCATGGAAAAAACCGTATTGTTCGCATTCCGGGGAGACCCGTTATGCTTTGTACACGTACTTCTCAACGCCCTTGACCTAAAACAGCGGGGGCAGGAAGGACGCATTGTTTTGGAAGGCGAATCCGTCAAACTTGTGGGGCCCATGTCTGAATCAGGGCATTTTTTAAACCCCCTTTACCAAAAAGCCAAGGACGCCGGCCTTATTTACGGCGCATGCAAGGCCTGTGCAACCAAACTTGACGCCCTTGGTCCCATCGAAACGGAAGGAATCCCCCTGGTTGGGGATATGGCCAATCATCCTTCCATGGGTGCATTCATCAAAAAAGGATACAGAATAATCACATTTTAAACCCAGAATAATAAATGGCCGCAGGAACACCCTTTAACTCGATGATCGAGTTTTAACTATAAATATGGCAGTTCCTGCGACAAATCATTTTCTTTTATCTACCACAGCACTTCTTGTACTTGCGTCCGCTGCCGCAGGGGCAGGGTTCATTCCGGCCCACCTTGGTGGAAACGACAGGTTTAGGTTTCACCATATCACCGGTGGTGAACAGCCAGGTATCGTCCTGCTTTGAAAACCGGCCAAGCTCATGGTGTTTTTGAACAACGCCGTTGGTCCGGAAAGTGGCTATGAATTCAACCGTACCGTTCTGATCTTGGGAGCAGCCGCCTTCTGTTGCAAGGACTTCAAGGCCTAGCCATTCTGAATTTTGCGCCCATGCTTTTGTGCCGGTATGGTCGTACCCGTCCCGGTGATCCGGATGGGTGGTGTTAAAAATAAATTCCGTATCAGCCATTGTATAGGCGGTATAACGGGCCCGCATAAGTTCTTGTGCCGTCCGGGCAGACTGTGCTCCGGTAATGACGGGTTCGCAGCATTCGGCATAAGCAAGGTTGCTTCCGCAGGGACATTCTTCCATATTTTCATTTCCTCCATGGAAAGTCAGTTAGTTTGAATCCCAGGGAAATATCATATGCGTTGCAGTCCGGCAACATTCATAATACATTTTTCTTAAAGATGGCCTTAAATGTATGCTTTCCCGGCCTGGGCCTGGGCCTGGGCCTGGATGGCGGTTATCGCCACGGTATTCACAATATCCGGCACGGTACATCCCCGGCTTAGATCATTAATAGGCCGCGTCATTCCCTGGAGTATGGGGCCGATGGCCACCGCTTTTTCCGAGGCCCGCTGGACAGCCTTGTAAGTATTGTTGCCGGTGTTCAGATCCGGGAAAATAAATACGGTGGCCCGGCCGGCCACCTGGGAGTCGGGCAGCTTGGTCATGGCCACGGCCGGGTCAATGGCAGCATCATACTGAATCGGGCCTTCGATGAGAAGATCCGGGGCCTTTTTCCGGGCTATGGCCGTGGCCTGGATCACCTTATCCACATCTGCGCCCGTTCCTGAAGATCCGGTGGAATAGGAGAGCATAGCTACCCGGGGTTCAATGCCGAAAATCGAAGCGGTCCCGGCTGAAGTCAGCGCAATCTCGGCAAGCTGGGAAGCTGTGGGATTGGGGTTGACAGCACAATCGCCAAACACCAGGACCCTATCTTTCAGGCACATGAGGAACACAGACGACACAATGGAAAAACCAGGCAGCGTTTTGATAATCTGAAATGCCGGAAGAATAGTGTGGGCCGTGGTGTTCACAGAGCCTGATACCATGCCGTCGGCATTGCCTTTATGCACCATCATGGTGCCGAAATAAGAAGCGCCTGTCATGGTGTCCCGGGCCATGTCCAGGGTCATGCCTTTGTGTTTGCGCAATTCAAAATAAGTCTGGGCATAGTCATCCAGCCAGGGGCTGGCATCGGGTTGGATAATCCTGACCTGGGACAGGTTCAGCCCCAACTCATTGCCCCTGCGTTCGATCTCTTCGGGCCGGCCTAAAATGGTGATATCGCAAAATGAGCGCCGTAGAAGAATATCAGCGGCTTTAAGAATCCTGTCGCTGTTGCCTTCGGGCAGCACAATATGCTGGGGGACCTTTTTAGCCTTTTCAATAAGGCTGTATTCAAACATCTGGGGGGTGATACACACCGACTTTCTGGCTGCCAACCGCAGCCGTAAAGAACCGGCATCCACGTTTGTCTCAAAAACATTAAGGGCCAGGGCAATGCGTTGGGAATCGTCCGGGGAAATCCTGACGCCAATTTGATCAACAACCTTAATCGCCGTATGAGTATCCATCCGGGTCAGCAGAATGGGCACAGGCACTTCCTTCCATCCCTTGATAAGCCGAATAATGGAATCGGGAATGGAAATGCCGCCGGTCACCAGAACGCCTGCAATATCGGGATAGGCCATGGAGAGCCGGGAAGCAATGCAGGTAATAACAATGCTGGACCGGTCCCAGGACGTAACGACCAGGTCGTCTTTTTTAATGTGGTCCAGAAAATTTGGGACCAGCATGGCCGCAATCATACATCCTGAAATTTGATTTTCAAGCCCCTGCCTGCCGTACAAAACCTCGGCATCCACGGCCGGAATCAGATCCCGAAACGAAGGACGGCTCAAAGCCTGGGTTTCAGGAATGGTATAAACCAGGACTTCAGGGCGGTCAATGGCCTTATCCAAAGCGATTTTCAGGCTATGTAAAGACTCGGGTTCCACCCGGTTAACCACCACGGCCAGCACATCCACCCCTTTGTGGTATAAGCTTTCCACGGCGAGTTGACATGAGGTGATCACCTCTTGAGCATCCTTTTTATACCCATAGGAGACCACCAGGGCCGGACAACACCCCATATCTGCTATAATCATGGCATTGATATCAAATTCAAAGGCCTCGGAACCGGCTGCGAAATCAGTGCCCTCACACAGGACAAAACGGCATTTTTCCTCAAGGGCTTTATACTTGTCTAAAATGGTTTTCATCATTTCTGACTGGCGACCGGAATTGACCATCTGCTTGGCCTCTTCCAGGGTATAAGCATAGGTTTCTTCATACTGCAGCCCAAGGTTAAAATTGGAAAGCACCAAATCAATATCGTGATCCCTGGCGCCTTTTTGGCGCGGGTTGATAATGGGCCTGAAAAATCCCACAGTCCGAATATCTTTGAGCAAAAGCTGCATGATACCCAAAACAATGAGAATTTTTCCGTTCCGGGT
>DATFIL010000375.1:0-2254 GCA_035270145.1 Desulfobacter sp.
CGGTATAATGCACCTGCACTGTGGCCCCGGAAGTAACGGCAGGGCCGGCGCCTTCCTGCACCGGCACATACATCAAACCGGATTCGGTTTCCACAGCATCGGGATATTTTTCATGCATCTGTTTTTTAAACGTCTCCATATCTTTGGCTCTCCCGTTTGCAATCATGGCATCAAAGCCAGCCTGGTCTGTCCTGAAAGCCTTTGCTTCATCCCCGACTGCCAGAATCTCAACGGTGTTAATTTTATCCCCTTTTTGAATGGCATTGACTACCGCCAAGCCCTTGATCACCTTGCCGAATACCGTGTGTTTACCGTCCAGCCAGGGGGTGGCTTTGTGGGTAATGAAAAACTGGCTGCCATTGGTGCCGGGGCCGGCATTGGCCATGGACAAAATTCCGGGGCCATCATGTTTCAATTCAGGGCTGAATTCGTCCTGGAACCGGTATCCCGGACCACCTCGGCCCGTGCCTTCAGGATCTCCGCCCTGGATCATGAAATCAGGGATTACCCGGTGGAATGTCAGTCCATCGTAAAATTTTTCGCCTTTTTTAACATCCGTATCCATTTTGCCTAACGCCAGCCCGGCAAAATTGGTCACCGTCAACGGGGCCTGTTTGTAATAAAGCCGTAGAAGCATGATTCCTTTATCTGTATCCATTTTTGCATACAGACCGTCCGAAAGATCCGCCTCCCCTTGGGCCATGGCACCGGAAGGGATCATGGTCAAAGAAAAAAGAACCCCCCAGGTCAGGACGGATCGTAATACTTTAGAACAGAACTGATTGAAAAAACACATAAAGGTTCCCTGACTTAGCCGCGCCGTTTCATTATTATATTTCATCTGATATATCCCGAATTTAATTTTTTATCTTTCCGGGCAACTGGAACAATTGACTTTTCCGGTCCTGATTCCCGGTCCCTTTTGAATCCAAATCCGGACAGATATTAACATGTTTCTGCCAAAACACAAGGGTGACGGAACGCCGCCTTTTTTCTAAAAATTTAAACCACCGCCCTTATTTATTTCGCCTTGCCGGCGGTGATTTTTTCTTTAACCCGGATCAAATTTAAAAAAGTGCTGTTCACAGGTGTGGGGATTGCGTCCTCTTTGCCCATAACCTCAACAGCACCTGCAAAAATTTCCACTTCTGTTTTTCTTTTGGCCTCCATATCCTGGAGCATGGATGTTTTTCCGTCCGGGGATAAGGTCGTGACCATGTCCAGCCACTGATCAATATCGGACGACTGAAGCTTGATGCCCCTGTGACGGGCCAGGACCACCACTTCCTGCATCAGTGCAACCATCAGTGCCCGTGCCTCAGGCACGTTCTGGAAAATACCGTAGGGCGCACCAAGCACGGCAGATGCCTGGTTTACGCCGACGTTAATCATAAATTTCCACCACATGGTTCTAAGGATATCCGCTGAAATTTCGTTGGGAATGCCCCCCAGATCCAGGGCCATTTTTATCCGTTCCAGCCGATCGGTGTCAGCTGCATTAGGAAGGGCCGGATCATTTCCGAATATAATTTTGCCTGGATTGGCAAGCGTAAAACAGTTATTTTCATGCAGCGCATCAATGCCGATGGCAATGGCAGGAACAATCTTTTCCTGGCCGCAGGCATGGCCGAGCAATTTTTCACTCTCAAGCCCGTTCATCACGGAAAGAATCAGAGTCTCCGGCCCTGTCAGTGCATTGATATCTTTGAGCACCGGTTCTGTCAGATGCTGGTGTTTCAAGGCGACCAGCACCAGATCAAAGGGGCGGACCACCCGATCGGGATGCACCACTGGAATCGTGTAATCCCTGCCGTTAACGTTGATGGTGGCACCATCAAGGCGGGCAAAGCGATCGCCCCGAGCTGCAAAGCAAACACGGATATTGGAGTTGTCTGTAAATAAAGCGGCATATGCCGCGCCCATGGCTCCGGCCCCGAAAATGGCGATTCTGTCTATGGATTTCAACATTTTTTCCTGACGTCTTTTAAGTTTATCAAGCAGTAATTTTATACTAAAAAAATAGTCGATATTTTGACAAAATTTGGAAACGTGGTCAACAAAACGATTGTCTCTTTTTAAAAGTTTCAGCAAAATTCTGATTTTCGGCGTCAGAACTGGGGTGTCAACAAAACCGCTTTTTGTTCCTCTTTATTCTTACTATAAAAGGTTAAAACTCTTGCCTTCAGCTTCAGGCGGCTATCATTTTGACAGCAGTTGATTTTGTTAACCACGAAGCGCACGAAGCGCACGAAGA
>DATFIL010000376.1:0-5284 GCA_035270145.1 Desulfobacter sp.
CACGGAAAATATCTCCAAGGTGCTTTATCCCAGTGATGAGAAAGAGGTGGGCAAGGAACTTCGCCTCAAACAGCAGTATTTTTTTGTGGCGGCCACCTTCCAGGACATTATGCGCAGGTTTAAAAAGCACAATGCCGATTTCAAACTGCTGCCTGAACGGGTCGCGGTTCAACTCAACGACACCCATCCTGCCATTGCCATTCCCGAACTTATGCGTTTGTTGCTGGATGAGGAAGGCCTTGAATGGCATCGTGCCTGGGAAATTTCAGTAAAAACATTTGCTTATACCAACCACACAGTGCTTCCCGAAGCCCTGGAAACCTGGCCGGTCCGCCTTATTTCAAGATTGCTGCCCCGTCATATTGAGATCATCTACGAGATAAATCGGCAATTTTTAAGCATGGTGGAAAAGCGGTATCCAAACAAACCTGAGTTATTACGCCGGGTCTCTATTATTGAAGACGGCCCGGAACAAAAGGTGCGTATGGCCCATTTAGCCATTGTGGGCAGCCATACGGTCAACGGCGTGGCTGGCCTTCATTCCAGAATTATCAAAGAAAAATTATTCCATGATTTTGACATTATTTTTCCCGGGAAAATTATCAATGTCACCAACGGGGTGACCCCTCGACGGTGGGTACTCCAGGTAAACCCGGCTTTATCTTCCCTTATTACGGATACCATTGGGTCTGACTGGATTACCGATCTTGACCAACTCAAAAAACTCATTCCCCATGCAGAGAACCCAGAATTTCGTGAAAAATGGCGGCAGGTAAAATTAAAAAACAAAGCGCGTTTGGTAAAATATATCAAGCGGAAAGTGGGTATGGATGTAAATCCTGATACGCTGTTTGATGTTCATGTGAAGCGGATTCACGAATACAAACGCCAGCTTTTAAATATTTTTCATGTCATCACCCTGTATAACCGGATAAAAAAGGATCCTGACAAAGAGATTGTGCCGAGAACGGTTATTTTTGGCGGTAAGGCGGCACCGTCCTATGTTCAGGCAAAATTGATCATCAAACTGATCAATTCCGTTGCAGACCTTGTGAATAATGATCCGGACGTGAAGCATAAGCTTGAGGTTATTTTTCTGCCGAATTATTGTGTTTCCCAGGCGGAAAAGATCATACCCGCAACAGATCTGTCTGAACAGATTTCAACAGCAGGGCTTGAAGCGTCAGGTACCGGAAACATGAAATTTGCCTTAAACGGGGCCCTTACCATCGGCACCCTTGACGGGGCCAATATCGAGATGATGGAAGAGGTGGGCGAAGACAATATTTTTATTTTCGGCCTGACCGCCAAAGAGGTGGAAAATAAAAGAGCCCAGGGATACGATCCCAGGGATTATTATAACAGCGATGAAGAGCTGAGAACCACGCTGGATATGGTCAGGCTTAATCATTTTATTCCTGGCGAGCCCAATCTTTTCCTACCCATCTGGGATTCTCTGATGGCCCAGGGAGATAAATATTTTGTGCTTGCTGATTTTCGCGCCTTTATCCAGGCCCAGGACAAGGTCAGGGCGCTGTATCTGGATCAGGAGCAATGGACCAGATCTTCCATTTTAAATACGGCAAATATGGGTAAATTTTCCAGCGATAGAGCTGTCAGGGAGTATGCCCGGGACATCTGGCACATTGAGACTTCTAAATAGTGTATTTAATTCTTATTTAAAAAATATATGGGCAGTCGGTGATTGTTTTCCTTGATGTTTTATATAGAAGATGAAAACCTTAACTACTGGACTGAAATTTCAAGGGGGCCGATAGGCGGTGCTAATGTTCTGAGAGCAGGTTATGTCCCTGAACCAGGAACATTCATCCTTTTCGGATTCGGCCTTTTCAGCCTAGCCGGACTCCACAGAAAACGGTCCTTCAACCACCTCTCCTGAAGCAAAGATTCAGAAGGGGCGGTTAACCACATTGCGAAGCCTGCTGACCATTGGCGAGGCGAATCTTACCCCTCTTCGGAGGGTGTCGGTAACCGAAAGGTTTTTTCATGAAACTTGATCATCGAGTGAAAGTGTACGTCAAATCACAAGTCGTTGACTTAAATACTGATGATAGGTAAAATCTATATAGACTGCACATACACGGAATAATTTGGAGGTCTATAATGGGGAAAAAAAAATATATCTATTTTTTTGATAATGGCATGTGGTTGGGCTATTGGGAAGAGTTCCCTGATTACATGACCCAAGGAGAAACCATAGAGGAGCTTCAGGTGAATTTGAAAGATATATACCTGGATCTAACCAACGGGAGCATTCCTTGTGTGCGTCATGTAGGAGAAATGGAAATTGCATGAAGCGTAAGGATTTAATCCGAAATCTCCAACAATATGGATGCATATTTATCAGACATGGAGGGAAGCATGACTGGTATCAGAACCCCAAAACAAAAATAAGTCAGCCCATTCCAAGGCACCGGGAAATAAGCGAAATTTTAGCCAGAAATATTTTAAAAAAATTGAGCAATTAAATAGTGCCTGTTGTCGATATTATATGAAAAAATTACCCATTGGAATCTCGACGTTTTCTGAAATAATAAATGGAAACGCCTATTATGTGGACAAAAGCCAATATGTCCAACATCTGTGTGATTCCGGGAAGTACTATTTTTTATCCCGCCCGCGCCGTTTTGGAAAAAGTCTTTTTGTGGATACCTTAAAATGCGCTTTCGAGGGAGAAAAGGACCTGTTCAAAGGGCTTTATCTTGAAAAAAACTGGGACTGGGATAAAATTTGTCCCGTCATTTCAATCAGTTTCGGAAGAGGCATGGTCGAAGACAAGGCTGAGTTGAACCACCGGATTCTCAGGCTTCTTTCTGAGCAAGCTGAATATCATGGCATCACTTGTGGGCAGACATTGGTCGCTGATCGGTTTGCCGAATTGATCCGAAAACTTTGGACAAAAAGCGGCAAACAGGTGGTGATCCTAGTGGATGAATATGACAAACCCATCCTGGATCACATCGAAAACCCAGCCAAAGCCCAAGAGATGCAGGACGGCCTTAAAAATTTTTACTCTGTCATCAAAGACAGCGACCGGTATATCCGGTTCTGCTTCATCACCGGGGTGAGTAAATTCAGTCGAGTCAGTATTTTCAGTGATCTGAACAATCTTGAAGATATAAGTCTGCAGCCTGAAATGGGAGCGCTTTGCGGCTATACGGAAAAAGAACTGACCCAAACCTTCCACGAACGCCTTGATGGGATAGATATCGACACCCTGCGGGAATGGTACAATGGCTACTCCTTTTTGGGAGAAGAGAGGGTCTACAATCCCTTTGATGTGCTTCTTTTTTTAAAAAACAATCAATATGGAAGCTATTGGTTTGAAAGTGCGACCCCCACGTTTCTGATTAAGCTGCTGAAGCAGCATCGCTTTTATCTGCCGCACCTTGATGGTATTGACGTTAATGAATCGGTCATCTCATCTTACTCCATTGATCAGTTGACTGCAGAAACCGTTTTATTCCAAAGCGGGTATTTAACCATTGACACGGTGATGCAGGTAGGTCCCCGGCGGGTGTTCCGCCTCAAATTCCCCAATCAGGAAGTAAAGCTGAGTTTCACCGATGCCATACTTGTCGGTTATGCCCCGGGCATACAGGTAATGGCCGGTTTTCAAAACAACCTGTACCATGCCCTGGAATCACAGGATTTGGAAAGCGTGCAACGGATTTTTAAATCTTTTTTTTCATCAATTCCCTATGAGTGGTACACAGCAGGAAACGTGGACAGATACGAAGGGTATTATGCGTCAGTCGTATATGCCTTTCTGGCCTCCCTTGGATTTGATCTTCATCCGGAGGAAAGCGCCAGCCATGGCCGGGCCGACCTGGTACTCAAGACAGATCAAACCGTATATGTGATGGAATTCAAAGTAGTGGAGATCCTGGGAGACGGCAAGAAAGCCATAGATCAGATCCGGGAAAAAGGATACCATGATTCATATGTCCAGGCAGGAAAGAACGTAATTCTGGTGGGGATAGATTTTTCAAGAAAAGAGCGCAACATCGTGGGATTTGCCTTTGAAACGGTTTGATCTTGTTTGACAGTCAAATTCAAAAAACTCGAACATCGAGTTATACCAATCAAAAGACATAGATCATTTGATCGGATTACTGCGAACGCTCTATTATAATAGTTGATACAATTAACCAATGATAAACCACGACCATAATTTTAAAAATTTATTCCAAGACTTTCCCAGAGAAACGCTTCAATGGCTGTTTCCCTGTGCGGAACAAAACTGGGGAAAAATTGTTTCCATTGATTTTACGCGTCAAGAGCCCAAAAAACATCACCTCTCCGATGCGGGACTGGCCCTTGATCTTCCGATACTGTTCCATTTTGAAAATCAGCAGTTGATGTTATGGCTGGTGGAGTTCCAAGAAGACAAATCCAGATTTTCAATATATAAGTTGCTCCGTTATACCACAGATATGATGGAAAGCTACCCAGATGCACTTGTCGTTCCGACAGTATTGTTCACTGACAGAAAAAAATGGCGTAAATCCATACAGACTGACCTTCACACACAAATCAATGACCGGTTGTTTTTTCATTTTGAATATGTGTTTCATAAGTTGTTTGACTTAAACGCACGAGACTATTACAATTTAGAGAATCCGGTGGTTAAAATTCTCTTGCCCAAAATGAATTACGCAAAGGAAGATCGAATTGAGGTCATCCGTCAGGCATATAAGGGCTTGTTTCAATTGACTACCAGAGGACTTTTCGACAAATATGTGGATTTTATTGATGTGTATTCAGAGATAAGCGACCAGGAACAACAACAGCTTTATGAAACCATCATCCAAAATGAGGAGACCGCCATGTTAGCCCAATATATAAGAGAAAAAGGTATTCAGGAAGGCATGCAGAAAGGCATGCAGAAAGGAACATATGAATCCTATTTTAAAATCATCCAGAACATGAAAAAAAATAATATATCAGAAGAGGATATTTCTAAATTAATTAACCTTGAACTTGGCATAGTTCAAAAAATTGCCAACAATGAAATAGTTGATATCCCATTGCATTTACTCGAAACAAATGACTAATGCATGCCGCGCAGAAAAAGAATCCACATTCCAGGCTTTTTGTGGCATATCACCTGGTGTGTCTAAAAACGGCAAAAAGTCTTTACCGATTTTTGGGCACATAAATTTTTACCACGAAGAGCACGAAGGACACGAAGGATGATTATATCCAAAGGTTTTGTTCTTCGTGTCCTTCGTGCTCTTCGTGGTAAAATACTGAATGTTAA
>DATFIL010000377.1:0-2299 GCA_035270145.1 Desulfobacter sp.
ATAAATCTTTTCTTTTGTTAACGCTCACAAGAAGCTAATAACTTCATCTACAAGTGCTGAAATATCCGGAGGGGGAGCTTCAATGACCTCTCTGCAAAAGATGGCTTCCTCAAAATTAAGCGGCCAATTGGTAACGGGTAAAAATTTTATAAATTCGTTCATTGAAAAATATTCGCTGCCAGAAAATCAAAATTTGACGCCAGAAAGCCTTGATTTGGGAAAAATCTGGGCAAAAGTGCCCGCCGGACACCCAATTATGTGTCCGCAGGATGTTCAATGCTGTGGCGGCCAGGAAAATGGACAGAGTAGATTGGCTTTTGGTTCTTCGCCGGAGTCGGTCAAGGCCTAATTTTATTTTGACAACGCTGAATGAGGACTCTCCTCCGCCCCGTTGTCGGTACCGACTTTTGGTTGCTTCATCCTCAACGAACATACGTCGCCTGGTTTCTATTCGGGGACGGCTCCAAGGCCATTCGACCCGAGCCTTTTTGCTTGTGATTTTAATGGGGCAATCATGGCTGTGCGTACATTGGCGGCAGGTATCGGCATTGAAGTAGGATGTTGTTTTCTTTGTTTTTTCGTTAACAGTGTTTTTTATGCATGGCTTATCCATGGGGCAGGAAATCATTTCATTGGTCTGGGCGTTTAACTCAAAGTCCATAATCTCTAAACCGCTGGACGATTTTCCAGACGGGGGACAAACAAAATCAATGCCCCGTTCCTTGAGTACCTGATGATTTTCGTCGCTGTCATAGGCGTTATCGTCCAGTATTGTTTCGGGCTTGAGCCCTTTTTCTTCTAAAGCGTCAACAGTGGGTACGACGGTGGAACTGTCCGCAGTATTGGCCGGAAGGACCTGAACGTCGGTGATGATATTGGGATTGGGATCGTCCTTGTCTTTGCCGCAGGTTTCGGTAAAATTGGCCTTGTACCCGACCTTTTTATAATGGCCGTTATAATGAGCGTCGGGATCGTTGGGGTTGGTCATTGCCGTGCCTTTGGTCTCCTGATTGACCTCCACTACGATTTCGTCGTTGTCTTTTTGGACAATTTGCTCCTCGGCTACTCGTTCTAGAAGAGCAAAATTAGACAGCGTTCCCACTTTGGGATGCTCTTTGAATTTATTGATAAGGCTCAATATGTCCCTGGCCGCTTGGAGCAGGCACTCCTGATATTGACTGGGCTTGTTGGCCGCGAACCAGGTTTCCTCCCTGGATGGGGAATAACGCTCGAGGATGTCATTATCCAGGCGGGAGTGTATGATCGGATGCTTTTTCTTCAGTTCGGCAAGAAATTTTTTAATGGTTGAGTTGAACAGCTCAAGCCGGGACATACGGGCCAGATTGGTTTGAACCATGGTGGAATCGGAACGCTGGATAGCCGCGTTAAGACTGATTTTTTCAGCAACAGTTTTGAGGATGGACTCAAAAACCGTGCGTCCTTCACCCAGTAATTTTTCACGGTAGTAGTAATAGGTCCTTGCCCCAAGGTAATCGGGCTCGTCCAGGTCCAAGGCATAGACAAAGGCATAATTGAAGCTGTAGGCCTCGATAGCTTCCTCGTCCGTCATATCCCGGAGGGCTTGAAGCAAAAACAACCCAAGAACTGCTTGAACATCTTTAGTCTTTCTGCCGTATTCAGCTGTAAAATACTTTTTAAACATATGAACAGGAAGCTTGCCCACAATCATTGTTCTAAAAGTATGATAGATAGAATTCTTAAGCGCTCTATGATGATGTTTATTACCGTATGGTATGTCGTCAAACATTTTTACCTGGCTTCTATTCTTGTAATAAAACATAAATTTCTCCTTCAAATTTATGTTTATACTACAAAATAATTGCTTTATAGTCAATATTTACATTGCAAATTGTTTTCCAGAGGTGTCGACTTTTTGCAGGGACCTCTAAACAGCTTTGGCCTTTGTTTTACAATTCCCGAAATACATCATACAATAAAATGGATGGGCTGAAAGTGTTTCCTGAAAAGAGCCCTTTAAAAGAATTTGTGGATTCATTACCATAAAAAAAGCCCTCACTAATGAGGGCTTGATTGCATGATGTCCGGCGGGGCGTACCATATCGAGCTGTCCTGCAGCACCGGACTTATAATTGAAATTTAATCAAGCTTTATGCCATTGTCAAGAAATACAATTAAAAAATAAATTTACTTTATTTAATTAGTAATATCACATGAACACAGCATAAATAGTCGATAGCTTAAACAAACTTTTCCACGCCGAAGGACACCGGATTGTCTTCTGGAATGACCCCGGACAGGAATTCACCGAGATTGTCCC